>CANPWY010000034.1 GCA_947585215.1 uncultured Clostridia bacterium | reverse complement strand
TGTTGGAGCGGGCGAAGGGAGTCGAACCCTCCTCTAAAGCTTGGGAAGCTCTCGTTCTACCGATGAACTACGCCCGCGTATTCGCACCCCCGGGCGGCGCTCTGCCCTCCGTGGGACTATCATTATAACCCAAATGTGCCGCAAATGCAAGACCCCGCCGAGAAAAATTTTCTCCGGACGTTGCGTCCCGCCGAAAAACAGTGTATTATTATTAAGGTAGATTTATTCCTTTTTCACGGCTTTCGGGCGCTGCCCGGGAAAGGCGGACGTATGCTCATCTCCCCCTCGATACTCGCGGCCGATTTCGCAAACCTCGCCCGTGACGCCGCGCTCGCCGCCGAGGGCGGCGCAGACCTCCTGCATGTCGACGTCATGGACGGGCACTTCGTCCCGAATATCACCGTCGGCGTCCCGGTCGTGAGGAGCCTTGCGAAGGCCGTCACGCTCCCGCTCGACGTCCATCTCATGATAGACGACCCCGCGCGCTACGCCGAGGAATTCTGTCGGGCGGGCGCGTCCATACTTACAATACACCTTGAGTCGCGCTCGTCGGCTTTCCCCGCCGATACGCTCCGCCGTATCCGCGCGCTCGGCGTCCGCGCGGGTCTCTCGATAAAACCCGCGACGCCGGTGGATGCCGTCCGCGAGCTGCTGCCGCTCTGCGACCTCCTGCTCGTGATGACTGTCGAGCCCGGCTTCGGTGGACAGAAGTTTCTCCCCGGCAGTCTCGAGAGGATAGCCGAGGCGCGGAGGCTCATCGACGGCACGAATCCCGCTTGCCTTCTCGAGATAGACGGCGGGGTGGACGAGACGAATGTCGCCGCGTGCGCCGAGGCCGGTGCGGACGTTGCGGTCATGGGGAGCGCGGTGTTCCGCGGCGACCCGCGTGAGCGCCTAGCGCGGATACGGAGCGCCCTCGGCGCGAAGTGAGCGAGAGCCGGCGCGCGGTGCGGCACGCTTGCCGGACGGCTCCGTGGGGTGGCGCTTCCTCACTTCGCCGGCGGCATGTAAATTCGGACGGCGGCGTTCGCTTTTCCGCTGAAATGTAAGATTTTCCCTTGACAACTCCGTGCCGAATGATAAAATAAACTCAAGCAAACAGGCCGAATGTGTGAACAAATCAACATGATTATAAAGGAGATGCAGCTATGAAAAAACCGGTTCTTGTCGTTATGGCGGCGGGCATGGCGAGCCGTTACGGCGGCGCGAAGCAGGTTGCCCCGGTCGACCCGGAGGGGCGCGTCCTGCTTGACTTCTCGGTCTACGACGCTCACCGCGCCGGCTTCGACGAGGTCATCTTCATCATCCGGGAAAGCCTTCAGCGCGACTTTGACGACGACATCTGCCCCAACATAGACCCGTATATGACGACGAAGCTCGTCTATCAGCGCCTCACCGACCTGCCGGAGGGCTTCACCGTTCCGGAGGGGCGCACAAAGCCGTGGGGCACCACCCATGCCGTCCTCTGCGCGGAGGAGGCGATAGACGGCCGGCCGTTCGCCGTCCTCAATGCGGACGACTTCTACGGGCTCGGCGCGTTCGAGGCGATATACCGCTTCCTCACCGAAAATGACGACCCCAAGGCGCACGCCCTCGCGGGCTACCACGTCGAGAACACCCTCAGCGACAACGGCATCGTCACCCGCGGCGTCTGCGACGTGGACGGCAGTACCCTCGTAGAGTGCCACGAGCGCTACGGCATCTATCCCGTGGAGGGCGGCGCGAAGGACAGGGACGGGCGCTTCTTCCCGACCGGCACCTTCGTCTCGATGAACTTCTGGGGCTTCAAGCCCGGCATCTTTGAGTATCTCAGGCGCGACTTCACGCGCTTCCTCGGCACCGAGGCAAAGGACGACCCGATGAAGAGCGAGTCGTTGCTGCCGAACACCCCGTCCGAGCTTATCGAGTCCGGCGAGGCAAAGTTCACTGTCCTGCCGGTGAGCGAGACGTGGTCCGGCATCACCTACAAAGAGGACATGCCGGGAGTGCAGGCGCGCATAGCCGCCCTCAAGGCCGAGGGCAGGTACCCGCGTTTCCTGTGGAAAAAGGCGTAAACAGCGCAGAAGGAGCATTTTCTATGGCAAAGCCGGTCCTTGTCGTCATGGCCGCCGGAATGGCGAGCCGCTACGGAGGCACAAAGCAGAGCGCACCGATAGACCCCGAGGGGCAGGTCATACTCGACTACTCGGTATATGACGCCTGCCGCGCGGGCTTCGGCGAGGCGGTCTTCGTGATACGCGAGAGCCTGCGCCGCGACTTTGAGGAGCACATCTGCCCACGCATGGAGCCGCATATAAAGACGACGCTCGTGTACCAGAGCCTCGACGGTCTGCCGGAGGGCTACTCCGTCCCGGAGGGGCGGACAAAGCCGTGGGGGACGGGCCACGCCGTCCTCACCGCGCGGGAGGCCGTCGGCGACAGGCCGTTTGCCGTCCTCAACGCGGACGACTTCTACGGAGCGGGCGCGTTCCGCGCGATACACGACTTTCTTGTTTCGGACGCCGACCCGCACGCCCACGCGATGGCGGGCTACCGCATAGAGAACACGCTGAGCGAGAACGGGACCGTCTCCCGCGGCGTCTGCGAGACACGGGACGGGATGCTCCTCCGCTGTACCGAGCGCCTCGGGCTCCGTCCGACGGACGGCGGCGCAGAGGACGGCGAGGGGCGCTTCTTCCCGGCGGGCTCCTACGTCTCGATGAACTTCTGGGGCTTCAAGCCCGCTATATTCCCGGCGCTCGAGCGCGACTTCCGACGCTTCCTCGACACCAAGGCGAAGGCCGACCCGATGAAGGCCGAGTGCTTCCTGCCGGACACGCCGTCCGGGCTGATAGCATCCGGTGAGGCGAGCGTAGCGGTCCTCCCGACGGACGAGGTGTGGTCGGGCGTGACCTACCGCGAGGACATGCCGGGACTTCAGGCGCGCATCGCCGCGCTCAAGGCCGAGGGGAAGTACCCCACAAAACTCTGGGAATAAGCGGGGCGAGCCCACGCGTCCTTGGTAGAGCGGAGCTCTACCGACACCTTTGCGGGGCTGTGCCGCCCCGCACCCCTGCGTTACTTTTTGCTCGCGCAAAAAGTAGCCAAAAAGCGCGCTTAAGGGAGAGGGCTCCGCCCTCTCCCTTAATAATCCCTCTCCCAACACGACACACAACCGCAACCCACATAACAGGACACACTCTGTATCCAACAAATCTATCATCCCATCGGGTGAGTTTCTGGGGATACAACATCAAACTTTCCCACTATCGTCGACGACATCGAACAGTTCCTGCGTAGTAGATACAAAAAGTCCGGTCCTACGCTCACACTATAGGCGTAATGCAGATACCATCCCGAGAAAATAAAACTTTCGGTTCTAGAGCAAAGTATAAGCGTGCACGCTTGTACTAAGCTACGGATGGACGCCCCGCGTAGCAGAAACCTTCCGGTCAAAGGAAAGAGGGGTCCAAAGGGGAGAAAACCATAGGTTTTCTCCCCTTCGTGTGCTTTTTGGTTACTTTTTGCACAAGCAAAAAGTAACGCAGGGTGTGAGGCGGCAAGCCCCACATCTGCCCGTGAGGCTCTGCCTCACTTAGGGACGCGGGGCTCGCCCCCGCGGATTCCTGCGGGGTTTCCCCGCTAGAGGGGGTGGGGATGCAATCCCCGCAAAGCACCCGTGAGGCTCTGCCTCACTTCAGGACGCGGGGGTCGCCCCCGCGGATACCCGCGGGGCCTGCCCCGCTATACGGGTGTGGGCTTTGCCCACTTGCTTGCGGGGCTTTCCCGCTATACTGGTGTGGGCTTTGCCCTCAAAATAATGAACCTTTTGCCTTTCCCGCCCGTCTATATAGGCAGAACCGGTTCCGACACACTACAAAGAGAGGGGGCGACGGTACGGACGAATTTGAAAAGCTGCTCGAGGCGGAGCGGCCGTCGGTCGAGAGATTTGTGCGCTTCAGGATAGATTCAAAGGCGGGCGCGGACGACGTTCTGCAGGAGGTTTACCTTGCGGCATACCTGAACTTTCCGCGCCTTCGGGACAGGAGCGCTTTCAAGGCGTGGCTTGTAAGCATAGCCGCGAACAAGTGCCGCGACTTCTTCCGGCGACGCGCGTCCCGCGCGGAGACGCCGCTCGATACGCTCGAAGAAGTTCCCGCGTCCGGCGATGCGGACGGCGCTTCGGAGGCGGACGCCGTCCGAGAGACCATGGCGCTTCTCCGCGACCGCGACCGGCAGATACTCCGGCTCTACTTCTGGGAGGAGCTGCCGCAGGCGTCGATAGCACAGCGGCTCGGCATACCGCTGGGGACAGTCAAGAGCCGCCTGCACACAGCAAAGCGAAGCTTCCGCGAGAAGTATCCGTACCGCACCGGCAGAACGAAAGGAGAACGCAAAGTGACAAAACTTCCTGAATTTTTGCCCGAATACAGCATATCGGAAATCAAAGAACCGCCGTTTGACGTCAAATGGGAGGAGCTGATGGGCTGGTTCCTCGTCCCGAAGCTCGGCGAGAAGCTTTCCTGGGCTATCTACGACTATCCGTCGCGGCGCATGACCGAGCTCTTTGAGATGAAGGTCACGGGACGCGCACGCGTCCACGGCATAGACGGCGTGGAGATATCTTCACACGAGACCCCGACGGCGGAGGGCGGCGAGACGGTGGAGCGGACGTTCGTGGCACAGCTCACCGACACCCACTGCCGCTATCTTGCTACGCGGTGGAGCGAGGGCGGCGTTGCGAACTACGCTACCTTCCTCGATGCGGACGAGTTCCTGCCGAATTGGGGCTTCGGTGAGGACAACTGCGGCAACGAGACGAGTCCCGTGCCGAAGGGAGACATTCGCCGCGAGGGGACGGTCGTCACGACGGCGGCAAAGCCGTTCCTGCTCGATGTCGTTGGAAGGTACGCCGTCATGATAGCCGGGAAAACCTACGACACGATATGCGTGATGGATGTGGAGACCTACGACGAAGGCGTGGCCTCCGAGCAGTTCCTTGACCGCAGCGGAAGGACTGTGCTCTGGCGCCGCTTCAACCGCGACGACTGGGCTCTGGACCGCTACGGCAAGCGCTGGAGCGAGCTTCTGCCCGAGAGCGAGCGCCTCACGATAAACGGCAAAACCTACGTCCACTGGTACGACTGTATTACGGAGCACATACTGTAAAAGCGCGACAAAGCGGCGGCACGGATTTCCGTGCCGCCGCTTTGTCATGAATGTTTTGTAAGCCTCGCAGAGTTTCGCCGCCGCAGGCGGCGAAATATGTTCAGATCCGTTTTTCCCGACGACATGCGCGTCGGGAAAAACTCTTTGCACGGAGCGCGCTTCGAAGCGCCGCAGGCGCGAGGAGCGAAGCGGAGTGTTCTCGGCGCAAAATGGTGCGCAGCGGAGCGAGCACGTTTTGCGCCGACGCGCCGGCGATTCCCCGCAAATCAGTCTTCCGGGACCTCTTCGTCGTGGTCCTCGAGCTCGCCGACGATCGGCACCGGGTCGATGCCCTGGCGGCGGTAATAGTCGCTTATCGCGGCGCGAATTGCCTGCTCGGCGAGCACCGAGCAGTGTACCTTGACTGCCGGAAGTCCGTCCAGAGCCTCCATGACCGCCTTGTTCGTGAGCGCGAGCGCCTCCTGAATGGTCGCGCCCTTGACGAGCTCGGTTGCCATCGAGGACGTGGCTATCGCCGCGCCGCAGCCGAAGGTCTTGAACTTGACGTCAACGATGACGTCGTTCTCGATCTTCAGCATCATCTGCATTATGTCGCCGCACTTCGGGTTGCCGACGGTGCCGACGGCGTTCGCGTCCGGCAGTTCACCGACGTTGCGCGGGTGTGCGAAGTGATCCATGACCTTTTCGGAATAGAGCATAGTGTTCTCCTTTCTCTCGACTGCCGCGAAAGCTCGGCCTGCGGACGTGCGCGTCCGCGCCGCTTTCGCGGGTATTGTATTACGAACGGTATATATCCCGACGTGTATGACAAAAAGTTTTTACGCCTTGAACTCCAGCGGCTTGTTGTTTACCGAGTCCCAGACCGGGCTCATCGCGCGCAGACGTCCGACGACCTGCTTTACCGAGTCCGCGATATAGTCGATGTCCTCCTCGGTCGCGTCCTCGCCGAAGGTGAGGCGCAGACTGCCGTGGGCTATCTCGTGCTTGAGTCCTATCGCGAGCAGGACGTGGGACGGGTCGAGCGAGCCGCTCGTGCATGCCGAGCCGCTCGACGCCTGTATGCCGAGCTCGTCAAGGCCGAGGATCATTCCCTCGCCCTCGATGCCGTTTATGACGACCGACACGCAGGACGGGAGGCGGTCGGTCGGGTGGCCGGTCGGCTGGGAGTAGGGCAATTCGAGTATCTGCGAGTAGAGACGGTCGCGGAGCGCCGAAAGGCGCTTGTTCCGCTCCTCCATGCCCTCGGTCTGCTGCTTCAGCGCCGCCGTCATGCCGCATATCGAAGCGACGTTTTCGGTGCCGGAGCGTCTTCCACGCTCGTGGCCGCCGCCGTCTATCAGGTTCACTATGCGGAGTCCCGTGCGGAGGTAGAACGCGCCGCATCCCTTCGGCCCGTGGAACTTGTGCGCCGAAAGCGACAGCATGTCCACGCCAAGCTCCTTCACGTCTATCGGGATGTGGCCGACGGCCTGCACCGCGTCGGTGTGGAACAGGACGCCGCGCTCATGCGCCACGGCCGCGAGCTCCTTTATCGGCTCTATCGTGCCTATCTCGTTGTTCGCGAGCATTATCGAGACGAGGCAGGTGTCGTCCCGAATGGCGCTCCTGAGGTCGTCCGGCGAGACGCGCCCGTACTTGTCCACGCCGAGCTCGGTCACTTCAAAGCCGAAGCGCTCGAGCGCGTGCGCGGACTCGCTCACGGCGTGGTGCTCGATAGCCGAGATTATGATGTGCTTCTTCTCCTTCGCGCTTGCAGCGACGCCCTTTATCGCCCAGTTGTCACCCTCGGTGCCGCCGGAGGTGAAGTAGATCTCGTTCGGCTTTGCGCCGAGCGCCGCCGCCATGTCCGCGCGGGCGGCCTCTATGGCGCGGCGGGATACCCGCGCCGCCTCATATACGCTCGACGGGTTGCCGTAATCGTCTCGCAGCCACGGGAGCATCGCCTCGAACGCGGCGTCGCCGAGCTTCGTCGTAGCCGCGTTGTCCGCATAAATTCTGCGTTTTTCCATCGTCATTCCTCTTTCTAACGCGCTCGCCGGGGCGAACCACCCTCCGTCGCGGCGCAATATCCGTCTATGCTTCTATTATACCATGAGCGCAAGCGCGAATGGTATAATGTGCCATGTTTTGCGGTTCCGCCCGAAGGGCGGGAGCAAAACGGCTTGAATCAGGTATAATAGTCATCCTACGACTATTATACCATGTTTGTCAATACTAACAAGGCCTACGCGCGGGAAATTTTCGCCGCGCCGCGCGTCCTCGGTCGGCGCGCGCAAAAAGATTGCAAGCCTTGGAAATCCGTGCTATAATATAGTATCTGTAATTGTCGCAATTTATTTTCGTCTTCGGCCGCCGCGTGCGCGCGCCAGGGAGTGAGGAAAGGGGTGACGCCGGATGGCAAAACGCCGGTCGAGGCTTCAGCGGTTCATCGAACCGGGACTTCGCAGTTACTTTATCGTGTTCTTTCTCTATTGCGCGGCGCTGACGGTCGTCGCCCTGCTCGACGGGAACAAGGTAACAATGATCGTGATGGCCGTCATCGGCATAGCGATAGGCGCGGCGGAGTTTGCCGCCTACCTCCGCTATGCGCGCCGCCGCAAGGCGGAGATCATGCGATACATCGACCGCATCGCCGGCGGCGTGGACGAGGCGAAGAATGCCGTTATCGAGACGCCGTTCCCCACCGCGATAATCCAGACCGGCTCGGGCGAGATAATCTGGACGAACGCCGCCTTTACGCAAATGACGGGCGAGCGCGAGCACTCGTTTGAGTTCCGGCTTGCGGACGTCCTGCCCGACTTCAGCCTCGCGTGGCTCACCGACGGCGGGAACGAAGCGCCGTCCCCCGTCCGCATCGGCGAGAAGTGGTACAACGTCTGCGGCTCCACCGACGTGAGCGGTGCGGGGCGCGGAGTGATAGGCACCCTGTACTTCATCGACTGCACCGAGTTTCATCGCCTGCGCGAGATATACGCGGCGACGCGCCCGGTCGTCGGCATAATCCAGATAGACAACTACGACGAGATAAACAAGGACATCTCGGAGACGCAGAAGAGCGCCATCCTCGCCGCCGTTGACGACAAGATAAACGAGTGGACGGGCGACAGCGACTGTGTTCTGAAGAAGTACGACCGCGACCGCTATCTCATGCTCTGCGACCGCTCCACGCTCGACCGCTTCATCGAGGGCAAATTCTCGATACTCGACGCGGCAAAGCAGATAGTCTCGCGCGACATTCCCGTGACGCTCAGCATCGGCTTCGGCGTGGAGGGCGCGAACCTCCGGGAGATGTTCGGTTTCGCGTCGCTCGGTATAGACATGGCGCTCAGCCGGGGCGGAGATCAGGCGGTCATAAAGAACAAGCTGAACTTCTCCTTCTACGGCGGACGGACGCAGGAGCTCGAAAAGCGCACGAAGATACGCAGCCGCGTCACGGCAAACGCGCTCTGCCGCCTCGCGCGGGACTCGAGCAGGGTGTTCGTGATGGGCCACAAGAACTCCGACCTCGACAGTGTCGGCTCGGCGGCGGGCGTCGTCTGCATCTGCCGCGCGCTCGGCGTGGCGGCGCACATAGTCCTCGACCGAAACGTCACTGCCGCGCGCGCGCTCGTCGAAAAGCTCGAGCGCCAGCCCGAGTACGCGGGGGTTTTCGTCTCGCCCTCCGACGCGATGATAGCTCTCGACCCGAAGTCCCTGCTCGTGATAGTGGACGTGAACCGTCCCGAAGTCACCGAGGCTCAGGAGCTCCTCGAGAGCGCGAACCGCGTCGCGGTCATAGACCACCACCGCCGCGCCGCGAGCTACATCTCAAACGCCGCGCTCAATCTGCACGAGCCCTACGCCAGCTCCGCAAGCGAGCTTGTCGTCGAGCTGATAAGCTACATCGAGCCGGCGCCGAGGCTCCTCCGCGCCGAAGCGGAGGCACTGCTCGCCGGCATCGAGCTCGACACCAAGAGCTTCACCATGCGCACCGGAGTGCGGACCTTCGAGGCGGCGGCGTCGCTCCGTCTCGCGGGGGCGGACCCCATAGAGATAAAGCGGCTGTTCCAGACGCCGATAGAGCAGTACTCCGAGCGCTGCCGCATCACCGCAAAGGCGACGCTCTACCGCAGTGTCATGGCGACGGTGCTGTGCGAGGAGGAGGAAGACCGCGTCACGGCAGCGCAGGCGGCGGACGAGCTTCTGACGATAACCGGCGTTCAGGCGAGCTTCATCGTGTTCCCGTCCGGGGGACAGATAGTCATTTCCGCCCGCTCGCTCGGGAACATAAACGTACAGGTCATACTCGAAAAGCTCGGCGGCGGCGGTCACCTCAACATGGCGGGCGCTCAGATAACCGGCGAGAGCCCAGAGATAGTCATGGGCCGCCTGTACCGCGCCATAGACAACTATCTCGCGGACGAGGGCTCCGCAAAGCAGAACGCAAGCAAACCCGGTTAGGACGCGGAGCCCGCGGCGCATTCGCGGGCCGTTTCCGGGGACGGCGGGGCTCCGTTTCGCAGTCGAATAAAATGATCGGAGGTCATATAATGCAGGTATTACTTTTGGAGGACGTCAAGGGTCAGGGCAAGAAGGGCCAGATAGTCAAGGTGAGCGACGGGTATGCGAGGAACTTCCTCTTCCCGCGCGGGCTTGCCAAGCCCGCCACGGCGGACGCGCTCAACACCGCCAAGATGAAGGAGCTCGCGCGCATCGACCAGGAGGCGCGCGAGAAGGCGGCGGCAGAGAGCATCGCAAAGGAGCTCGAGAGCATCGTCGTGCGCGTCGAGGCGAAGGCCGGCGCAGGCGGAAAGCTCTTCGGCTCGATCACGTCCAAGGAGATAGCGGATGCGCTCGAGCGCCAGCACGGAATCACCATAGACAAGCGCAAGATAGTCCTCCCCGACCCGATAAAGCAGTACGGCACAGTCCAGGTGCCCGCGCGCCTCGGCTTCGGGATAGAGGGGACGATAATAGTCCAGGTCACGGAGTAAGCTGAGGAAACCGCAGGATGGATGAATTCAACGCGCGCCGCGCGCCGCAGAACGTCGAGGCGGAGCAGTCTGTCATAGGCTCGATGATCCTTGACAGTCGATGCGTGGCCGAAGTTATAGAGCTGCTGAAGCCGGAGGATTTCTATCTGCGTGAGAACCGCGAGATATTCGCGACCATTCACCAGATGTTCACCCTCTCTCAGCCGATAGACCCGATAACGCTGCTCGACCGCATGGAGTCGCGCGGCGTCAGAAGCGAGTCCTCGGAGGACTACATACGGCAGCTTCTCGAGGTCACGCCGACCTCCGCGAACGTCCGCTACTACGCCGAAATAGTGCGGGACAAGGCGCTCCTGCGCTCGGTGCTCGAGGCGGCGGGCGAAATAGACTCGATGGCGCGCGAGGGCGAGGAGGCCGCCAGTGCCGTCCTCGACTACGCCGAACAGCGGATATACGACATACGCCAGGGGCGGACCACCGGCTCCTTCCGCACGATGGGCGAGGTGCTTGTCGAGGTGTACGACCGCATCGACGAGCTCGCACAGCACCCCGGCGAGCTTCCCGGCCTCACCACCGGCTTCGGCGAGCTCGACCAGATAATCACCGGCCTCAACAAGAGCGACCTCGTGCTCATCGCCTGCCGCCCCGGTATGGGCAAGACGACCATCGCACTCAACATGGCGCTCTCCGCCGCGAAGAAGAGCGGCAAGGACATCGTGTTCTTCTCGCTCGAAATGTCCGCGGAACAGCTTGCGACCCGCGCGCTTGCGACGGAAAGCCTCATCGACTCGAACAAGCTGATAACCGGCACGCTCTCGCCCGAGGACTGGAACGAGGTCGCGCCGGCGTCCGAGCGTCTCAGCCGTCTCGGGATACTCATAGACGACAATCCGGGCATCACCCCCGCCGAGATGAAGGCGAAGTGCCGCCGGATAAAGAACCTCGGCCTCGTTATCATCGACTACCTCCAGCTCATGACTACCGGCTCACGCAGAAACGACAACCGCGTTCAGGAAGTGAGTGAGATGAGCCGTTCGCTCAAGATAATGGCAAAGGAGCTGAATGTCCCGATCCTCTGCCTCAGCCAGCTCTCCCGCGCGAACGAGAAGCGTCAGGACAAGCGCCCGATGCTCTCCGACCTGCGCGAGTCCGGCGCGATAGAGCAGGATGCGGACGTCATCATGTTCCTCTACCGCGACGACTACTACGACCCGGAGTCCCCGAACCGCAGCTTCGCGGAGCTGAACGTGGCGAAGAACCGCCACGGCAGGACCGGCACGATAAAGCTGAAGTTCATGCCGCAGTTCTCGCTCTTTACTCAGCCGGAGAGCCGGTACGACGGCAGTGAACCCGGATAACCGCCGCCGGAAAGCAAACAAACGCCGCATCCGCGGCCAAAACAGGAGACAAATATGCAGGCAGCCCACCTTTTACGCGCATACCGTCCCGAATGGGGCACGAGGTTACTCGTCGCCCTCAGCGGCGGCGCGGATTCGGCGGCGCTGCTTGCCGCTTTATGTGAGAAGTTCGGCGCGGAGACGATCGCCGCCGCGCACGTCAACCACTGTCTGCGCGGAGCGGAGAGCGACCGCGACGAGGCGTTCTGCCGCGAGCTCTGCCGACGGTTCGGCATTCCCTTCACCGCCGCGCGGCGCGACGTCCGCGCCGAGGCTCGGCGCGGCGAGAGCATCGAGGACGCCGCGCGGCGCATACGCTATGAGGAGCTTGTCCGCGCCGCTCGCACCGGCGGTTTTGAGCGCGTCGCGACGGCGCACAACGCAAACGACAACGCAGAGACTGTCCTTATGAACCTCATACGCGGCGCGGGCGCCGCCGGCGCCGCCGGTATTCCGCCCGAGCGCCGTCTTGCGGAGGGAGTAACGGTCGTCCGTCCGCTGCTCGCGGCGACGCGCGCGGAGATACTTGCGTTCCTCGGGGAGCGCGGCCTCCCGCACGTCGAGGACAGCACGAACGCCTCCACCGACTACACACGGAACTTCATCCGCCGCGAGGTGATGCCGCGCCTCACGGCGGCGAACAGCGCCGCCGTCGAGCATATATGCGCCGCGGCGGAGTCGCTCCGCGCGGACGAGGAGCACCTCGCGCGCGCGGCTTCGGCGCTTTTCGACGCGGCCGAGCTCGAGTGCGCGGACGGCGAAGTCTCACTCTCGACCGCGGCCGTGCTTGCCGCGCCGAGGCCGGTGGCGCTCCGCGCCCTGCGGTTCGCGCACGTCCGCGCGGGCGGCGGCTCGCTCGAGCGGACGCACACCGAGGCGCTGTACGCGCTCTGCCGTTCGCGTGACCCGTCCGCCGCAGTCAGTCTGCCGCACGGCGTTACCGCCCGCCGCGTCTACGACGCGCTAGTGTTCTCGCGCGGCGGCGCGCGGCGGTACTCCGTCGATTTTCGCGAGACAGTCGCGCCGAAGGCGAAGAACGGCGGCGGCTTTGATTTCGGCCGCGCCGTCTTTCTCCGCGCGGACCGGCGCTACTTCGTCCGCACGCGCGCCGTGGGGGACGAGTTCCGCGCGGCGGGACGCGGCGTCACGAAGTCGGTAAAGAAGCTGATGATAGAACTGAAGATCCCGGCATGCGAGCGGGACGGTTTCCCGCTCGTCGTCGATGAATGCGGCGCCGTCGCCGCCGTGCCCGGCTTCGCGGCGGCGGAGGGCTTCGCCGCGCGCGAGGGAGAGGCCGCCGTCGAGGTACGGCTCCTCGCGGAGGAGGACGGTTCCTCCGGCGAAGAAACGTACCGTTCGGAGTGAGCGGGCGTTATCTTTTCGCTCTGCGGGAAAATGTAGTGAAATTTCCCGGGATATATGTTATAATTAGGTGAATGATTTCCGGCGGAGGAAATGTTTTCCGCTTTTACAAATGTTTGGGAGGGATATGCCGATGATAAAGGATATATCGGAGGTGCTGTACAGCGAGGAGGAGCTTTCCGCGCGTGTGCACGAGCTCGGCGCGCAGATAACAAAGGACTATGAGGGGAAGAGTCCTCTGCTCGTCGGCGTGCTGAAGGGCTCCTTCGTGTTCATGGCCGACCTTGTGCGCGCGATAGACCTGCCCTGCGAGATCGACTTCATGGTCGTCTCAAGCTACGGCAACGGCACAAAGACGAACGGCGCGGTGCAGATAATCAAGGATTTGCAGGTAGATATCGCCGGACGGGACATAATAGTCATCGAGGACATCCTCGACAGCGGTATGACCCTCAGCTATCTGAGCGGCATACTCTCGGAGCGCGGCGCGGCGTCGATAAAGATCTGCACACTGCTCGACAAGCCGGCGCGCCGCATGGCGCCCGTGACCCCCGCCTACAAGGGCTTCACGATAGACGACAAGTTCATCGTCGGCTACGGCCTCGACTACGCCGAGAGGTACCGCAACCTGCCGTTTATCGGGGTGCTGGACCCGAAAGTTTACAGCTAACGCTTTCGCGGCGAATCGCGCTCGCTCCGCTCGCTTACCAATTCGCCGCGAAAGCACCGGACAGAGCGGAGCTCTGCCGACGGCATGCGCTGCGCTTCGCAATTCCCAAACGGTCAATAGACCGTTTGGGAGCCCTTCCGATTGAACGTGCTCAGGGCGAACACGAGGGCGCCGACATATTCCTCATCGGAACGCGTTTAGCCCTCGTGAGCTTTACCCGCTTCGCGGGCAAAGCCGAACACAGATATGACGCCCCTGCGCAAATTCGGCGCTGTGCGCCGAATTTATCCGCGCGAACCGGCGCGGAAGCGGCGTTGCCGTCTTCGACGCACGCTCCGCGCAGTACAAGGCCGGGACGTCGGCGCGAAGCGCCGAGGTCTGATGCGCCCGGTAGGGGGTAGGACGCGGTAGATGTCGGCGGGCGCATTGTACACGCCGCCGCCGAAAATAGATTTAAACTTTTTCGCGCTGGAGGCGCGAAACTCTGCGAGGCTTTTGGTCAGGTGGCGACTCCGACTGTAAAGGCGCATTTTGTGGCCGGAGGCTGAGAAATGCGTTTCTCGGATAGCGGAAGGCTGAAAGTGCGAGTGTGATTTTCCCCGGGATTTGGTTTTTGCATTATTGCTTGATAAGGAGATAGCTTTTGAAAAGGAAACTTGGATTTAAGGACATACTTTTCTACATTATCATCATTTTTGTGCT
>CANPWY010000033.1 GCA_947585215.1 uncultured Clostridia bacterium | reverse complement strand
GAGAGCCTTACCCAGCAGAACGCGGTCGAGGATATGGAGGCGTACTTCACGCGCAAGCGCGAGGAGGCGGCGGCCGCCGCCGCTGAAGCGGCAAAGTCCGCTTCTCCTGCCGAAGAAGCTCCCGCGCCGGAGGCAAAACAGCCGGAAACCGACGCAAAGCCCTCTGCAGAGAAGCCAAAGCAGAAGCCTCAGCAGGAGAAGGCAAAGCAGGAGAAGCCGAAGCAGCCGGAAAAGCAGTCCGACCAGAAGCCTGCGGAGCAAAAGCCCTCGGAACCGAAGCAGCATACTCCGAAGCCGAAGCGCGAGGTTCGCGTCGTCGATACGCGCGGCGGCGGAGCGGTCGACCTCTCCAAGTATGACGACCGCGTGGATAAGCTCGTCACCGACCGGGCCCAGCGCATGAGCTCGACCGGCGGCAAGGAGAAGATAAAGCAGAAGTCGGCGGACAACCGCCGTCAGGTTATGGGCGGCGCGAAGCGCCGCGCGGAGGAGCAGGAGAAGATGCGCCGCCTCGCCGCCGCGCGCAACAAGCAGGTCCAGCTCAAGGTCAGCATCCCGGACGAGATCTCCGTCGGCGAGCTCGCCTCGCGCCTCAAGAAGACCGGCGCGCAGGTCGTCGGAACGCTCATGCGCCTCGGCGTCATGGCGTCGCTCAGTGAGACGATAGACTTCGACACCGCCTCGCTCGTCGCAATGGAGTTCGGCGCGAAGGTCGAGCACGAGGTTCACGTCACGATAGAGGAACGGCTCATAGACGTGAGTGAGGACGCGCCGGAGGATCTCGAGCCGCGCAGTCCGGTCGTTGTCGTCATGGGCCACGTCGACCACGGCAAGACCTCCCTGCTCGACTTCATCAGGAAGACGCATGTCACCGCCGGAGAGGCCGGCGGCATCACCCAGCACATCGGCGCGTACACCGTCGACTGGAACGGCAACCGCATAACCTTCCTCGACACGCCCGGCCACGCCGCCTTTACCTCGATGCGTATGCGCGGCGCTAACACGACCGACATAGCGATACTCGTCGTCGCGGCGGACGACGGCATCATGCCCCAGACCATCGAGGCGATAAACCACGCCAAGGCCGCGAACATCCCGATAATCGTCGCGATAAACAAGATGGATAAGCCGGACGCGAACCCCGACCGCGTCATGCAGCAGCTCACCGAATACGAGCTCGTCCCGGAGGACTGGGGCGGCGACACAATAGTCTGCAAGGTCTCCGCCGTCACCGGCGAGGGCATAGACAACCTCCTCGAGATGCTCCTTCTCACCGCCGAGATGCGCGAGCTCAAGGCAAACCCGAAGCGCCGCGCGCAGGGCTCCGTGATAGAGGCGCGGCTTGACAAGGGACGCGGCCCGGTGGCGACGCTGCTCGTGCAGAACGGCACCCTCCGCCAGGGCGACATCATCATCGCCGGCACGGCGGTGGGACGCGTCCGCGTCATGACCGACCACCGCGGCAAACGCCTCACCGAGGCGGGACCCTCCACCCCGGTGGAGGTCGCGGGTCTCGCGGAGGTCCCGGCGGCGGGCGACAGCTTCCACGCCGTCGAGGACGAGAGGATGGCGCGCGAGCTTGCCGCAGAGCGCATAGAGGCCGCGAAGACCGAGGCGAACCGTCCCGCCCAGAAGGTCTCGCTCGACGACCTGTTCGAGCAGATAAAGCAGGGCGAGGTCAAGGACCTCAACATCATAGTCAAGGCGGACGTTCAGGGCTCCGCCGAGGCTCTGAAGGCGTCGCTTGAAAAGCTCTCAAACGACGAGGTGCGCGTCAACATGATCCACACCGGCGTCGGCGCGATAAACGAGAGCGACGTGCTCCTCGCTTCGACCGCAGGCGCGATAATCGTCGGCTTCAACGTCCGTCCCGACCCGACCGCGGCGGACAACGCCAAGCGCAGCGGCGTCGACATTCGTCTGTACCGCGTCATATACGAGTGCCTCGACGAGATAGAGGCCGCCATGAAGGGACTCCTCGCCCCGAAGTACCGCGTCGAGGAGCTCGGACGTGCGGAGGTGCGTCAGGTCTTCCGCGCCTCGAACATCGGCACGGTCGCAGGCAGCTACGTCCTCGACGGCAGGATAGTCCGAGGCACGACGCTCCGGATAGTGCGCGACGGCATCGTCGTCCACGAGGGACCGATGGCCTCCCTCAAGCGTTTCAAGGACGACGTGCGCGAGGTCGCGAGCGGCTACGAGTGCGGCATCAGCATTGAGAACTTCACCGACATCAAGGAGGGCGACATCATCGAGTCCTTCCGCATGGTCGAAGTGGAAAGATAGTTTTACCCGGCGGACGGCTGAGGCCGCCCGCCGTTTTATCCGGAAACCGCCCGGCTCTCTCCGCGCGGCCTTCCGAAAACTCAGGAGGACATCTATGGCACGAATAGACAGGATAAACGAAGAGATGCGCGCCGAGCTTGCGCGCCTGCTCCCCTCCCTCAAGGATCCCCGCCTCTCCGGCGGACTTGTGAGCATCACCCGCGTCGACGCCGCCGCCGACCTCTCGAAGGCGACGGTGTACTTCAGCGTCCTCGGCGGCGACAGGAAGGAGACGGCTCGCGGCTTCCGCTCCGCCTCCGGCTTCATCCGCCGCGAGCTTGCGCACCGGCTCCAGCTCCGCAACACGCCCGAGCTGTTCTTCAAATACGACGAGTCGATAGAGCGCGGCACGCACCTTCTCGAGCTCATGCGCTCGATAGAGCCGTCCGCCCCGGAGGACGCCGAAGCCGCTCCCGACGAGGTGAGCGACGATGAATAAGACGATAACCCTTGCGGAGTGCGCGGAGCGCCTCCGCTCTGCGGACGGCATCCTCATTCTCACCCACGGACGTCCGGACGGCGACACGATAGGCTCCGGCGCGGCGCTCTGCGCCCTGCTCCGCCGCCTCGGAAAGACGGCCTGCCTCTTTCCGAACAGCGAGATAACGCTGAAGCTCCGTCCCTTCACCCTCGACTTTCTCCCGCCGGAGGACTTCGAGCCGGGATTTGTCTGCGTCGTAGATGCCGCGGACGAGCATCTGCTCACCCCCGATATGCGCGAGCGCTTCTCCGGGCGCGTCGCGCTCTGCATCGACCACCACGGCACGAATTCGCTGTACGCGGAGGAGACCTGCGTCGACGCGGACGCCGCCGCGTGCGCGGAGCTCATCATAGCACTCTCAAAGGAGCTCGGCGTGCCGCTCACTCAGGACATCGCCCTCCCCGCCTACCTCGGCCTCGCGACCGACACGGGATGCTTCCGCTACTCCTCCGTGCGCCCCGCCACGCTCCGCGCGGCGGCGGACGCCGTTGAGAGCGGCATAGATTTCTACTCCGTCAACCGCGTATTCTTCGAGACGCGCTCCCGCGCCGCGCTCGCAGCGGAGAGCGCAGTGCTCGCAAACACCGAGTTCTTCCGGAACGGAACGGTTGCCGTCAGCCGCTTCTCGCTTGAGGACGCGGCCTCCACCCGCGCCGACCGCGACGATACGAACAACCTCTCCTCCGTCCTCCGCACGATTGAGGGCGTCGAGCTCGGCGTCCTGCTCCGCGAGGAGAGGGACGGCTGGAAGGTCTCAGCGCGGAGCGCCCCCGGCGTCGACTCGGCGGCCGTCTGCGCGCGCCTCGGGGGCGGCGGACACGCCGCCGCCGCCGGCGCGACTATACGTGCGGGCTACGACGGCGCGCGCGCGGCACTGCTCCGCGCTATAGCGGAGGAGCTCGGAGAGTTATGATGCGAAGCGGCATAATAGTTATCGACAAGCCGGAGGGAATATCGAGCGGCGCCGTCGTGGGACGTGTCCGCCGTACCCTCGGCATAAAGCGCGTCGGGCACGGCGGTACACTCGACCCGATGGCCTCCGGCGTCCTGCCGGTGTTTGTCGGGCGCGCGACCCGCGCCTCCGGCATGCTCCTCGACGCGGACAAGACCTACCGCGCGGGTTTCATCCTCGGCGTCCGCACAGACACGCAGGACACGACCGGCGTCGTGCTCGAGCGCCGCGAGGTCACGGTCTCCCCCGAAGAGGTCGAGGCGGCGCTTCGCGGCTTTGTCGGCCGGCAGAAGCAGACGCCGCCGATGTACTCCGCCATAAAGCGCGACGGAAAGAAGCTTTACGAGCTCGCCCGCAAGGGCGAGGAGGTCGAGCGCGAGCCGCGCGAGATCGAGATATACTATATCAAGTACCTCGGCTGTGAGGCGGGCGAGCACCGCATGGAGGTCTCCTGCTCCAAGGGCACCTACATCCGCACGCTCGTGGACGACATCGGGCGCGCGCTCGGCTGTGGGGCCGCTATGAGCAGTCTCCGCCGCCTCCGCACCGGCCCGTTCTCGCTTGAGAACGCCGTCCCGCTCGACTCGCTCACGCAGGACACGCCTCTCCTTCCCACCGACTACCTCTGGCGGACGCTGCCGGAGTTCGTCGCCCCGGCTGAGGCCGAGGCGCGGATACGCTGTGGCGCGAACATCTTCGCGGACATCCCGGACGGCGACTGGCGCGTCTTCTCCGAATCCGGCGAGTTTCTGATGCTCGGCCGTGCGGAGGGACGCATCCTCTCCTGTGTGAAAAATTTCTTCGAGGTGGACTGAAATGCGGTATGCTGTCGCACTCGGCTTCTTTGACGGCGTACATATCGGCCACGCCGCGCTCGTCCGCCGGACGGCGGCGCTCGCGAAGCGTCTCGGCCTCGAGCCCGCCGTCTGCACCTTCGACCGCTCCCCCGCCTCCGCGCTCGGAAGGAGCGGCGTGAAGCTCATCAACTCGCTTCCCGACCGGCTTTCGCTCCTCCGCTCGCTCGGCATAGAGCACATCTTCGTCCTTGACTTCGACGACCGCCTCCGCTCGACCGAGCCGGAGGACTTTGTGTCACTCCTCGCATCAAAGTACGACGCCGGCGCGCTCTGCTGCGGCTGGAACTACCGCTTCGGCACAGGTGGCCGCGGCGACTGCGAGCTGCTTCGTCGCGAGTGCGCGCGCCTCGGTCTCAGCTTTGATATGCAACCCGCCGTGGACGCAGGCGGCTCGGCGGTGAGCTCCACCCGCATCCGCGCGCTCCTCGAAAGCGGGGACGCGGAGGCGGCGCACAAACTCCTCGGCCACCCGCACGTCCTCACGGGCGAAGTCCTGCACGGCAACGCGCTCGGCAGAACGCTCGGCTTCCCCACGGCAAACCTCCGCGTGCCGGACGGCGTCCTCGCGCCGCGTTACGGCGTCTACGCTGTCCGCGTCCGGCTCGGACGCGAGACCTTTCACGGCATAGCAAACGTCGGAGAGAAGCCGACCGTCGGGAATTACGCCGCCGGCGTCGAGACGAACATCTTCGACTTCGACCGCGACATCTACGGCGAGGAGATGACGGTCGAGTTTCTGCGCTTTGTCCGCCCCGAGCGGAAGTTTTCCGGCCTTGACAAACTGCAGGCGCAGGTACTCGCCGACCGCGAGGCGGTTCGGCGAGGTCTTGAACGCGAATAGACGCGATTTCACGCGAATATCTCCGAAAACGCGAGCTTTTCGGAGATATTTTCATTTGAGCATTTCCTGTCCGCCGCCGCTGTCGTTCATAACAATTGCCTATGTAGTAAATTTCTGTTACTATATACTCACAACAGTCGATGCCCGAACAAAACCGAAAGGAGCTGCAAGATGAAAAACATCCTGAAACCCCTCCTCCGCGCGCTCCCGCTCACGCTGATGCTCGCACTTCTCTGCTGTTCGTGCTTTACCACTTACGACACGTCGGCGGAAGTGGACGGCTGCACCGTCGACTTTCAGACAGGGCAGATAACCGACGGTGAGAACGTCTACGAGTTCAAGTGGAGCGGCGACGAGGACGACGGCAGCGCGACCGTCGTCCTGCCCGGCGGGTACCGGTACAGCGAAAGCTGGGGGTCTTCCGGTCTCGACATAGCAGGCTACGGCAATTCCTCGATGGCAGAGCACGAGCTTGCGGAGAAGCTTGTCCGCGTCGTGCGCGACGCGCTCACTGAGCGCAAAAATCCCCCGGCTCTCCCCGCGCTTCCGCTCATTATCATCGGTCTTGGAGTGCTGCAGATAGCCTATCCCAAAATCTACTGGTATCTTACCATCGGTTGGATATTCAAGAACACCGAGCCGTCGAACGCTTACCTTACCGTAGGCCGCATTATCGGCGGAATTATCGTCTTTGCCGGAGTCATCCTGTTCTTTGAAAAAATAGGAGGAAGATAGTCGCTTGCGCGTCGGCGCAAAATGTGCTCGGGCGATAAATCGCCCTGCGCACCCTTTCGCAATTCCCAAACGCTTCTTTGAAGCGTTTGGGAGCCCTTCCGATTAAAATGCTCGCCCCGAATGAATCGGGCTCCGCAAAGTTGCTTGCCTGTGGCAAGCAACTTTAACCGCGCGAACCGGCGCGGAGCGCGGCTTCGCCGCCTGCGGCGCCCTACGGTTCGTACAATGTAGGGCGTTCGGCGCACAGCGCCGAATGTTAATGCGCCCGGTAGAAAGTCGCGGTGCGTGACGAGTTGAGGGGCGCATTCTCTGCGAGGCTTTGGCAAGCCGAAGCTTCTCGCCCCTCTTGCCCCCTCGAAAAATTTCCGGACATTTCAAAATTGCCGCACGTTCCGCGCAACGCGCGGCAGTTTTTGTTGTCTATATGTGTAAAGAGCTCTTTACGCGGCGCATCGAAGCTCCGCCGCAGTCCACCCGTTTGAGTCCGTTCCCGGCGCGCGCCGGAACATGAAAGGAGGCCGCCATGACAGACGAGGAGATAGTCGCGCTCTACTTCGCGCGCTCGGAAGAAGCCGTCGCCGCGACCGAGCGGCAGTACGGCGCGTACTGCCGCCGCATAGCGCGCGCGATACTTCTCAGCGACGGGGACGCGGATGAGTGCCTCAACGACACCCTTCTTGCCGCATGGCGCTCTATACCTCCGGCAAAGCCACGGAGTCTCGCCGCCTACCTCGGACGGACGGCGCGGAACCTCGCCCTCAACCGTTTCAAGCTGTATTCGGCACAGAAGCGCGGCGGCAGCGAAACGGCGCTCGCCCTCGACGAGCTCGGCGACTGTGTCCCGTCCTCCGGCTCGGTCGAGGAGGAGCTGGACGCGGCGCTTCTCTCGGAGGCAATATCGCGCTTTCTCCGCTCCGAGCCGGAGGAGAAGCGGAGGGTGTTCGTCCGCCGCTACTGGTACCTCTCCCCTCTCGAGGATATCGCGGCGGACTACGGCATGAGCCGGAGCAAACTCACAAGCCTCCTGAACAGGATGCGGAAGGACCTGAAGAAATTCCTTGAAAAGGAGGGTTTTCACGTATGAAAGAGAATAACAGCGAAGCGATGCTCCGCGCGATAGGCGGCATAGACGACGACCTCATACTCTCCGCCGCGCCGGGCGAGCCGAAGCCGCGTTCCGCCCGCCGCGTGCGCTTCGTCCGCCGGACGGCAGCGGTGCTCGCAGCGGCGCTGATGCTCTCGCTCGCGGGCGTCGGCACAGCGATGGCCGTGAGCGAGGACGTCCGCGAAAGCGTGACCGAAACAATAAAATCTGTCCGCGACAGTGTGCTACGAATCTTCGGATACGGCGATCCCGCGCCTTCCAACGCCGCCGACGTGGGCATCCGAAGCGACCGAATAAACCGCTCCGAAGGCGTCGAATACGCGCGCCTCACCGAGCTTCGAAACGAAGCACGTCTATGGCTCCGTGGGGAGCTTGCCCTTGACGGCGACGCCGCCTTTGTCGCCGATGACTGGTCGGACGCGGACGGCGTGTACGTCTGTCTGATAGACAGCAATAGCGGCCGGTCCGACGGCGGCAGTGCCTTCCCCACCCTTGCCGTAGTCGAATGGACCGAGGACGGCTTTGTTCTCCGCGAACACACCGGATTTTCGGAGGCTCCGGACGACGTCGCAGTCGCGGAGACCGAGGATGTCACCGCTGTATTCGGCAGCACCGAGCCGCTCGACGGGCCCTTTGCGGAGCTCCAATCCGTCAGTGCCGAATGCTCGGACGGCTCTGTGAGCATCGGCTGGACTTTCGGCGACGGGTACTTCTTCCTTGTCGTGTGGCACGCCGAACCGGGCGCGACGCTCGAGCGGATATACGCCTCCGGCACCCTGAAGGAACCGGCGACCGTGCCGCGTCAGTACGACCGCGCGCTCGGGCGGTACCTCGACGAGACGCAGGTGACCGACGTGACGCTCTGCCGCACCCCCGGCTCGGACGCGTGGCAGAACTACTGCGCAATAGTCGACGGACACGAGATGTTCTTCGAGCCGTTCGTCACACCCGCTCCTTGACTCACCCCCTACAAGCAGGACGGAGACGGCTTTCGCCGTCTCCGTCCTGCTTGTCAAAGCCTCGCAGAGTTCGCCGCGTAAGCGGCGAATAAGGTTCAATCCGTTTTTTCCGACGGCGTGTACAATGCGCCCTCGAACTCATACCGCATCCGACTCTCTACCGGGCGCATCAGACCTCGGCGCTTCGCGCCGACGTCCCGACCTTGTACTGCGCGGAGCGCGCGTCGAAGACGGCGAAGCCGTCTCCGCCTTTTAATTAGCTCAATGTCGGGCAATATTCGCGGAGCGAATATTGCTAGCGAGGGCTGCAAAATGTCGGATGAAGAATTGGTGCGCGCCCTCGCGGTTCGCGCGGTTGAAGTTGTTTGCCGCAGGCAAACAACTTCGCGCAGGGCAATTCATTTGCCCGAGCACGTTTAATCGGAAGGGCTCCCGCGCGGTCGCCAACCGCGCGGGAATGCGTCGATTTTCCGCTGAAGGCGGAAAACTCGGCGCGGAGCGCAACGTTCGCTGTCGGTAGGGCTTCGCCCTATCCGACAGTTTCACTTGGAATTGCGCCTGCGCAATTCCAAGTGAATTTCTCGCGGCAAATTGGTAAAGGAGCAGGCTTTAGCCCGCGACTGCGATTCGCCGCGACTATTTTTCTTCGTACGGATTGACATGCACCATGCAGTGCTCGACCCGCAGTCCCGCGTCCTCGACGCCCTTGTGGACCGCCTCCGCTATCCGGTGCGCGTCTCGGAGCGGCATATCCGCGTCCACCGCTATTTCGATGTCCACGAACGCGACGTTCCCGCTTATCCGCGCCCTCAGCTCATCGACCGCGCGGACGCCCTCCGTCGCGAGCGCCACCTCGCGTATCTTCTCGAGCTCCTCGGGCGGAACACTGCGGTCGGTGAGGCGGCTCATGGCCTCGCGCAGGATGTCGAACGCCGCCTTGAGTATGAGCACCGAGACGCCTATCGCCGCCACCGGCTCGAGCCACCACACGCCTATCATGTTACCGCCGACGCCGACGAGCACCGCCACCGAGCTCACCGCGTCGGTGCGGTGGTGCCACGCGTCCGCCATCAGCGAAAGCGAGTTCACCTTCTTCGCCGCGCGGCGGGTGTAGCGGAACATCCACTCCTTTGCCGCGATAGAGATGACCGTCACCGCGAGCGCGGCGGCGGACGCCTCCGAGCGCTCGCCGAGCCACAGGCTCCGCGCGCCCTCAACGCCTATCATCACCGCCGTGCCGCCGAGCGCTATCGCGAGCAGGACCGACACTAGGCTCTCTATCCGCTGGTGCCCGTAGGGATGGTCCTCGTCCGCGCTGTTCGAGGCGAGCCGCAGTCCGAGGAGCACCGCGACGGTCGTCGCGACGTCCGAGACGGTATGTACGCCGTCGCTTATCACCGAAACGCTGTGCGCGAAAAATCCCACCGCAAGCTTCACCGCCGCAAGGACGGCGTTCGCTATCATCGTCGTTACCGACACGCACTTAGCAATACCGTAATTATCCATTTTGTTTTCTCTCGAATCTCCTCACGATCTCCCGCAGTCCGTATACCGCGAGAGGCAATAGAGCAATATATATCGAATAGTGGTACCTGTATGCGACCTCGACGAGCATCTGCGCCGCCGTGAGCCCGATGGCAAAGAGCGCCGCAAGCACCAGCGGACCGCGCTCGCGCTTCACCGCGGCAAAGACCGCCCCCACCGCCGCGAGCAACGCGCAGACGATATAGAAGCCGTTGCAGAGCGCCGAGAGCAGTTCCGCGCGATAGAACACGCCGATCCCGTAGGACACCACGGCGAAATCATCTCGGAGCAGGAAGTATCTGAGCTTTGTTCCGAGGAGAGAGATGTAATTCACCTTGCCGGAGGCTATGAGCTCGCGGACGTCGTCCATCATGGCTCGCTGTACGTCGTCCGCCGTTGTGCCGGGCTTCGCGTCGTACTCCGCAAGCCGCGCGCTCACCTCGGCGCTCCATCTACCGCCGCTCTCTTCGTTGAGACCGACGGCGTAGCTGTAACCCACGCTCCGCGCCGCAGGCTCCCCGAGCGCCGCGTCCATCACGGGACGCGCCGCCGACGTAACGCCTGTCAACACCGCCGCCGTGAGGACGACCGCCGCCGCGCGCTCCGCCGCACCCCGCAGAGAGTACGGCGTATCCAGTATAAACAGCGTCCCCGCAAGAGCTATCAGGGGTATCGTACCTATGGGGCGCGCGAGCTGGACGCACCCGAGAAGCAGTCCGGCTCCCGCGGCGCAGACGACGGTCTTCAGCCGTCTTCCCTTCGAAAAAGCTCCGCCGCGCACTCTCACGCGAAGCTCGTCGCAGAGCAGAAGCGCTCCGACAAGCAGAGCCGTGTAAAGCGGCTCGCTCAATACATATATATTGTAGAGAGTCTGCGAAGGACACACCGTCCAGAGCATCGCCGCCGCAAGCGCCGAAAGCTTGCAGGCGTATCTTCTCACAAGCAGGTACAGGAGCGCCGCCGTTACGGCGGAGAGGCAGACGTTCAGCACCGCCGCCGTCATCGTGGAGGCGCCGAATACCCGGAAAAATACCGAGTAGAACGCGGCAGTCCCGAATATGTGCGGAAAAAGCGCGACGTAGCGGTGCAGGCTGACCTTTCCCGTCGCCGCCAGGTCGCTCGCGGTCGTAAAGAAGGTCGCGTAGTCCGCCCGAGGCTCGACGTGCCAGCGGAGCACCGCCGCGAGCTTTACCACGAAGCATACCGCCGTCACGGCGAGGACGAGCACGCCGTCGCGTGTGCGTATATCGCCCCGTCCGCGCCGCATGAACATGGCGGCCGCGAATACCGCGGCCGCGGCCAGGGCGAGGAATACAAGCGCCGCCGTGAGCGACTTTCCGTAATATCCCGGCGCAAACAGGCTTTGCGAGTCCGGCAGCAGCCACATGAACGGCACCGACGCGCAGAGCGCCGCGGCCGCGATATACATGACGCGCAGAAGCAGACGGCTTACCTTTCCCGGCTCTGCGGCGCCGTCCGCATCCGGGCGCTTATTCGCTCTTTGAAGAAAGGACATAGACATTACCCTTTTCCAGCAAAAAAGTTCTTGCGTAAATTTATATCAACGCTTATAATATCACATATGCTCCGCCGTTTCAAGTGCGATCGTTGTCTTCGGCGGCGGGCGCGTCCCGGACGCGCGTCCGTGCCAAAACAAAACTTTTTCCCGAAAACAGTTGACAATTGCGGTTTCCGCCGCTATAATATTATCTGCCGCATTGAGCGGGTCCGAAAGCGGCGTATGCCCGCCCGCAAGAGCGAGAATGAAACGGAAGAAGGTTTTTACTCAAATGGTAGCAATTTTCGAGACCGGCGGCAAGCAGTACAAGGTCACCGAGGGCGACGTTATATTCGTCGAGCGCCTCGAGGCCGCCGAGGGAGAGACCGTCAGCTTTGACACCGTCCTCGCGATAGTCGACGGAGGCGAGTCGAAGTTCGGCACGCCCACGGTCGAGGGCGCGAAGGTCACGGCAAAGGTCATCAAGAACGGCAAGTCGAAGAAGATACTTGTCTACAAGATGAAGGCGAAGAAGAACTATCGCCGCCGTCACGGTCACCGTCAGCCGTACACCCGTCTCCAGATAGAGACCATCACCGCTTAAGTGACCCGCATCACTCTCACCCGCCGCTCGGGACGCATCGTCCGCATAGAGGCGGAGGGTCACAGCGGCTATGCCGACTCGGGCGAGGACATCGTCTGTGCGGCGGTGACGGCGTCGTTCCGCCTGATGTGCGCACAGCTTGAGGCCGGCGGCATCGGCGTGAAGGTCATCTCAGACGACCGCCGCGCTTTCCTCTCTCTTGAGGCGGAGGCGGCGGGACACATCTTCGCAGGCTTCGCGGCGTTCGCGCGCGAGCTCTGCGAGGAATATCCGAAAAACATATCTGTAACGGAGGTAGAGCAAAATGCTTAGAATAGGGCTTCAGTTCTTCGCTCACAAGAAGGGCGTCGGCTCCACCCGCAACGGCCGCGACAGCGAGTCGAAGCGTCTCGGAGCAAAGCGTGCGGACGGACAGTTTGTCCTCGCGGGCAACATTCTCGTGCGTCAGCGCGGCACCAAGATCCATCCCGGCACGAACGTCGGCAAGGGCGGCGACGATACCCTCTTCGCGCTCGTTGACGGCAAGGTGCGTTTCGAGCGTCGCGGCCGCGACCGCAAGCAGGTCTCGGTCTACGAGGTAGAGGCTCAGTAAACGGCGTAAGTCCGTTGCGGGCTTTTACGCAAGGCCGCCGCTCCGCGTGTCCGGTTTTTCCGCAGTATCAGCCGCAGGGAAACTGGCGCGTCTCGGGGCACAGCGCGGCGGATCGTTTCGACAGACTCAACAGGCGGCAGTTCTGCCGCCTGTTTTTCCGTAAAGCGGGCATTATAGAGAATGTAAGTCCGCTCGGAGGTATAAAATGTTTATTGACACGGCAAAAATTTCGATACGCGGCGGCGACGGCGGCAACGGCGCGGTGAGCTTCCACCGTGAGAAGTACGTCGCGGCCGGCGGGCCGGACGGCGGCGACGGAGGAGACGGCGGGAACGTCGTCCTCCGCGTCGACGACCATATGGCGACGCTCATGGACTTCCGCTACCAGCGCAAGTACGCCGCCCCGAACGGCGAGAACGGTCAGGGCAAGCGGTGCAGCGGGCGGCGCGGCGAGGACCTCGTTATCCGCGTGCCGCGCGGCACCGTCGTCCGGGACGCGGAGAGCGGCGCCGTCATGCACGACATGTCGGACGGCGCGGACTACGTCGCGGCGCGCGGCGGGCGCGGCGGCTGGGGCAACCGCCACTTCGCCACCCCCACGCGCCAGACCCCGCGATTTGCGAAGAACGGCCTCAAAGGCGAGGCGCGCGAAATTCTCCTTGAACTGAAGCTCATCGCGGACGTTGGCCTCGTCGGCTTCCCGAACGTCGGCAAGAGCACCCTGCTCTCGGTCGTCTCCGCCGCACACCCCAAAATAGCAAACTACCACTTCACCACGCTCCAGCCGAACCTCGGCGTCGTGCGCGTGGACGAGACGACGAGCTTCGTCCTTGCCGACATCCCCGGAATAATCGAGGGTGCGGCGGAGGGCGCGGGTCTCGGCCACGGCTTTCTCCGCCACATCGACCGCTGCCGCCTGCTTGTCCACCTTGTGGACATATCCGGCAGCGAATTCCGCGACCCCGTCGAGGACTTCGAGACGATAAACTCGGAGCTTGCCGGGTGGAGCGAGGCTCTTGCCTCCCGCCCGCAGATAGTCGCGGCGAACAAGTGCGACCTTGCAGACGAGACAAACGAGGCGGCGGCGAAGTTCCGTGCCTACGCCGCAGAACACGGCCTCGAGGTCTATGAGATCTCCGCCGCCACCGGCATGGGCGTACAGGCGCTCATATATGCGATAGCGCGCCGCCTCGCCGACCTGCCCCCCGTCGAGTACTACGAGCCCGAATACGTCGAGCCCGACTTTGAGCCCGGCCGCCCGGAGGACGTCACCGTCCGCCATGAGGACGGCGTGTACATCCTCGAGGGCGACTGGATAGACCGCATCGGCGGCAGCGTCAACTTTGACGACTACGAGAGCCGCATGTGGTTTGAACGCATGCTCCGCACAAGCGGGATGTTCGCTCGCCTAGAGGAGATGGGGATACAGGAGGGCGACACCGTCTGCATCGGGGACCTCGAATTTGAGTATCTGCCCTGACGGGCTCGCGGCGAATCGCGCTCGCTTCGCTCGCTTACCAATTCGCCGCGAAACCGTCGGACAGAGCAGAGCTCTGCCGACGGCAAGCGCCGTTCTTCGCTCCTCGCGGCTTCGCCGCTTCGAAGCGCGAACGGCGAGAGGAGTAAATTTCGCCGTACACGCCGCCGAAATTTACCGATTGAAATCTATTTCGCCGCTGACGCGGCGAAACTCTGCGAGGCTGTCGCGGACTCCGCTCGTTTATCGGTTCTCAGATGAAATATCTCTCCACCGTCTTTTTCGTACAGCCTTGCGGGCTGTAGCGCCAGCAGTCGATGTGTCCGCCGGTGATGAAATATTCCATCGGCGGCGGAGACGCCTCGAAGCGCTCGATGACTAGCAGCTTCACCTTCATCCGCTCCGGGTTTATCGACTTTATGTATACCGAGACGCCGTCGCCCTCGGAAAGTCCCTC
>CANPWY010000032.1 GCA_947585215.1 uncultured Clostridia bacterium | reverse complement strand
TCGTCGTCAAACTCAAGTATCGGATATTTTTCTTCTCTTATCATAGCTTTTATCCTCTCTTATCATAGCACAGTATTTCCTTTTTGCGTGTTTGCATCACTCCGCGCCGCGCGTGAGCACGAACATCCCTATCGCCGCCGCGACGGGGAGGTTGAGGCTGTCCACGTCCTTTGTCTGCGGGATGAACACCGCAGTCCCGCGCTCCGCATACTCGGGTGCGAGCCCCGCGCCCTCGTTGCCGAACACCATCGAGAACGCGCGGGAGCGAGGCCGCGTCGAGGTCGAGAGCTCCGCCGCGCCGTCGAGCATGAACGTATAGACCTCGCGCGCGGGGAAGTCCGCCGCGTACTCCTCCCACGACGCATACGAGCGCGAGCGGAGACGGAAGATCGCGCCCATCGAGGCGCGCACCGCGCGCGGTGCGAAGCGGTCGGCGGCGGGGGTTATCACCGCGACGTTCTTCACGCCGAAGCCTGCCGCAGTGCGGAGTATCGTGCCGAGGTTCCCCATGTCTCCGGGGTGGTCAAGGACGAGGTGCGGCGCGTCCGGCGTAAGCTCGCTCTCGAACTTGCGGAACACGCCCGCGACGTAGACGTTCTCCTTCGGGCTGACGCGCGCTATCGCGCGTCCCGCGTCCGGGACGACCGGGACGCCGAGCTCTCGGCAGAGCTCCGCCACTCCCGCGGCGTCCTCAAATTCGCCGTGGAGGTACACCGCCTCCGCGAGGTCGGGGCGGCAGCGCAGAAGCTCCATCGTGGGGAACGCGCCGAGGGTATAGGACGTCTCGCCGTCCTTTTTGTACGGTCGAAGCGGCGTCATTTGTGGGTCCTCCTTTGTTTTCGGCTCCGAGGCAGCGCCCCGAAGCCGTCATTTCTCGTGTTTTAACGTCTCACCGGCGGTAGATGTGGTTCCAGCGGGCAAGGCGCTCCACAGGGATCTGCGCGAGCTGTTCCTTCGTCACGCGGAAGCGCCACATCCCCGCCGCTACGCCGGGGGTGTTCATGCGGGTGTCCTTGCCGTAGCCGAGAAGGTCCTGCACCGGCGCCATCGCAACGTCCGCAGTCGAGGCGAACAGCGTCCGAAGGACGGCCTTCACGCCCTCGCCGATGTCGCTCCCCTCATAGCCGCAGTACTCGTAGATGAGCTTCTTCGGCATGGGCTCGAGCTCGTAGAGGTAGCCGAGGAGTGTGTTGTTGTCGTGCGTGCCGGTGTAGGCGACGCAGTCGCGGGGATATGTATGCGGCTGGTGTGTGCTCTCGCTGTCGTCCATGAAGCCGAACTGCATCACGCGCATCCCCGGGAACCCGCTGTACTCGAGGAGCTCCGCGACGTCCGGCGTGTTCTCGCCGAGGTCCTCGGCTATGACCTCGCCCGAGCACTTCTTCGCGACGCGCTTCACCATGTCGACGAACGCCTCGCGCGGCCCCACGACCCACTCGCCGTCCTTTGCGGTCTCGGCGTCCGCCGGAATCGACCAGTAGCTCGCAAAGCCCCGGAAGTGGTCTATACGCACCGCGTCAAACATCTCGAAGACACTGCGGAGGCGCTCCTCCCACCACTTGAAGCCGTCCCGCTCCATACGCTCCCAGTCGTAGATGGGGTTGCCCCAGAGCTGTCCGTCCTCCGAGAAGTAGTCGGGCGGACAGCCGGCGACGCGGGTCTCGTGACCGTCGCGGTCGAGGAGGAACATGTCGCGGTTCGCCCAGACGTCGGCGGAGTCGCCGTCCACATATATCGGTATGTCGCCGATTATCTTTATGCCCGCGTCGTTTGCGTACTCGCGGAGCGCATGCCACTGACGGAAGAACTCGTACTGGATGAAGCGCCACTCGCGCTCGGCATCCTTCGAGTAGTCATCCGTGGTCCACTCGCGCCAGTCGAGGTCGCCGTTCGCCTCCTTGCGGGCGATAAACTCGCAGAAGCGGTCTATCTGCGGGTGCTTTTTGATGAACTTCTCCACCTCGGCCGCCGTCTCACTGTCGGCAAGGGCGCGCTCCGCCGCGCGCTTCAGCGTTGCGAGGCGGGTCTGCTTCAAACGCTCGTACTCCGCCGAGTAGGGCTGGCTCTGGCGCTCGGCGTCAAGCTCCTCGCGGGTGAGAAGCCCCTCCTCCGCGAGTATTTCAAGATCGATAAAGAACGGGTTTCCCGAAAACGCCGACACCGACTTGTACGGAGAATTGTCGATGTTGGGTATCATGAACGGCAGGACCTGCCAGTACTTGAACCCGCACTCCTTCATAAGGTCGACCGTCTCACGGGCCTCCTTTCCGAAGGTCCCGCACCCGAACTCTCCGGGCAGACTGCTGACGTGCAGCAGCATACCGCTTCCTCTCTGCATAACATTTCCTCCCATAATTATCTTTTAAGCGGCAGAAGCCGCCGTTTTTCATACCTGCACGACGCAGAACGGGTTCCCGTCCGGGTCCTCTAGGACGACGTAGTCCGCACCCGGCTCGTAGCTCCACTCCTTGCGGCGTGCGCCGAGCGCCAAGAGCCGTTCGACCTCGCCCTCCCGGTCATCCGTGAATATGTCGATGTGGTGCCGCCGCGCCCTCGGGCTCGTGACGAGCTTCAGCGATAGCTGAACGCCCTCGCCTTCCTCCGGCCCGAGCATCGCGAAGTCGACGTCCGGCGGACATTTCAGCTTATAACGGAGCGCCGCCGACCAGAATTCCACCGCGCGTGGGATGTCGGTCACGCCCCACACTATCGCGCCTATCTTAGTCATTTTTTCTCCTCCTCGAAATGTCCGATAAACCGCAGCGGCGCCGCGCGGTCGCGTTCGGACGCATAGTCTATCCCGACGCGCGGCGCGGTCGTCACCGTCGGACGCGCGCCGTCGTCCTCTATCCACACCTCGTCCCCGAGTGTGAGACCGTTCTGCTCCCGCGTGAGGGCGCACGCCCTCGAGAGAAGCCCCGGCCCCTTCGCTCCGACGCCCGCGCGGAGCAGGACGGCCTGCGGGTCGCCCTCCGCGCCGGTCGTGATGTTCGTGAGGCTGTGCATTCCGTAGCAAAGATATATGTAGAGCCGTCCGCCGGCCTCGTAGAGCATGTCCGAGCGGTAGAGACGACCTTCCCGCCTCGGAGTCTTCGAGGCGTGGCAGGCGGTGTCGCCCTCGCCGCAGTACGCCTCGGTCTCGGATATTCTCACCTTCAGCACCTCGCCCGTGGAGAGACGGTGGCAGAGGAGCTTTCCCACGAGCTCCGGCGCGACCGCGCGGACGTCGCGGCGGAACCAAGCGGCGTCACACCTCATCTTCCTCGTACTCCTCAAGCAGTGTTACGCGCGGGTGGAAGTTCCGCGCGAGCCCACCGAGCGACGTCTCGCGGTAGGCACTCCCCATGTCCCGCCCGGTCTCGAGCATCGTCTCGACGACGGTGTCAAACGAAATAGTCCTCGTGCTCGTGAGGAAGTCCGCGAGGCGGTAGGCGTTTATCGCGCGCATCGCCGCGACGGCGTTCCGCTCTATGCAGGGTATCTGCACGAGGCCGCCCACCGGGTCGCAGGTGAGACCGAGGTGGTGCTCCATCGCGACCTCCGCCGCGTACTCCGTCTCGTCTATGCCCATGCCGTGCAGCTCGCAGAGCGCGGCGGCCGCCATCGAGCAGGCGGAGCCGATCTCCGCCTGGCACCCGCACTCCGCGCCGCTTATCGAGGCGTTCGTCTTTATCACGAGCCCGATGAGCCCGCCCGCGGCGAGCGCCCGGACTATGTCCCCGTCCGAAAAGCCCTTCGTCTCCTGCATGTATCTGAGAACGGCGGGCAGTACGCCGCACGCTCCGCAGGTCGGCGCGGTGACGACGGTGCCTCCGGAGGCGTTCTCCTCGCTCGAGGCGAACGCGTAGGCGCAGACCTCGCGGTTCTCGCGCGTCTGCGCGTCCTCGCCCGGGCGGACGGCGGTGTGGAGCACCTTCGCCTTGCGGAGGAGGCCCGTCCCGCCGGGAAGCTTACCCTCCGCCGCGAGGCCGCTGTCTATCGCCTGCCGCATTGCCCGCCATATATCGAGCAGGTATGCGCGTATCTCCTCGCCCTCGAAACGGACGGCGTAGTCCGAGAGACGGATGCCCTCACTGCGGCAGCAGTCCGCGATCTCGGCGAAGTTTTTGTGGGGGTAGACGTCCTCCGGCTCGCGGAACTGTCTGCCGAGGTACTTTATGCTCCCGCCGCCTATCGAAAGAACGCGCATGGACGTTATCCGCTCGCCCGCGCGGAACACCTCGAAGTCCATCGTGTTCGGGTGCTCGCCGTTTTGGAGGTTCCCGCCGAACACGACCTCGCACTTTGTCGGCGCGAACGCCCTTATGAGCGCGCGGTCGGTCATGTGGCCGCGCCCGGTCGCGGAGAGCGAGCCGTAGAGCGTCACGCGGAACATGTCGGCCTCCGGATACTCGGCGCGTATCTCGCGCGCGGCGCGCACCGGCCCCATCGTGTGGCTCGAGGACGGCCCCACGCCTATCTTGTAAAGCTCACGCAGAGACTGCATAACCCCACCTTCTTATATACTCTCTGTATTGTCTATTTTGAATTCAACGCTTTGTCTATGAGTTTCAGGCCGTTCCGCGCGTCCGTGATCTCGCGCTCGAGCGACCCCATCGCGCGCGTCAGCGCCTCCGTGTACTTCTCGGCGAGCCGCCGCGCGGGTTCGGTGTACAGCGTTTCCGCAACATGGCGGAGCTTATAGCGGTACTCGCGGAGCACCGACTCCGGCGCGTCCTCGCGCCGGTCGGGCTCACCCTCCGGCGTGAGAGTGTAGAGCGCCCCTCCGATGAGGGCGTTGTAGGCGGCGGTCCGCATAAGGCCGAGCATACCCGCCGCCTCGAGCTTGTCCGCATCGTAGAGCAGCTGTGCCTCGAGGACGTCGGTCCGCCCGCCCGTGCGGTAGCTGTGCGCGCGGATGCAGTGCCGCACCTTCTCGCAGAACTCCCCGGAGTACCCTCGCCCCGCGAGCCACGCGGCCGCCTTGTCCGCGCCAATGGCGGCGTGGCCGAGCTCGGGGTGCTCGCGCTCCTCCGCGCGCCCTATGTCGTGCAGGAGGCAGGATATGACGAGGAGGTCGTAGTCCACCCCTCCGAAGCTCTCCGCGAGCTCGAGCGCTCGGCCAAGCACGCGGTAGACGTGCTCGGGGTCGTGCGCCGCGTCGGACATACACTCAAGCATATACTTCTCAATCTCTCTGTACTCCGATGCCGTCATTCCGTCACTCCCCCGAACACCGTTTTCGCCGCCGTGCGGCTTGTTATGAGGTTATTATACCATATCGCGGAGCGATATGGTATAATGTGCCATGTTTTGCGGTTCCGCCCGAAAGGGCGGGAGCAAAACGGCATGAAATCAAAGTATAATAATCGCTTTGCGATTATTATACCATACAGACGGGATATTTCAAGCGGCACGGTAATCGAAAATATTTTCGTATATAGCAAACAAATGTTTGACATTTTGAAATCGACGTAGTATAATGACACTACGCACACAGTATTCGGAGGGGGTGAGAGCGTGAACGTCGCGGAAAAACTGAAAATACTCGCGAACGCCGCGAAGTACGACGCGAGCTGTTCCTCGAGCGGCTCCGCCCGCGCAGGGAAGGACGGCTTCGGCTCGGCGGCGATGGCGGGAATATGCCACTCGTGGTCGGCGGACGGGCGCTGTATCAGCCTTCTGAAGGTGCTGATGAGTAATTCCTGCGTGTACGACTGCGCGTACTGCGTCAACCGCGCCTCCGCGAACCCTCCCCGCGCGACCTTCACGCCGGAGGAGTTGGCGTCGCTTGTGGTCGAGTTCTACCGCAGGAACTACATCGAGGGGCTGTTCCTCAGCTCGGGCGTCTGCCGCTCGCCGGACTACACGATGGAGCTGATGATAAAGACGCTCGAACTGCTTCGGAACAGCTATCGCTTCTACGGCTACATCCACCTCAAAGTGATACCCGGAGCCTCCCCCGAGCTGATAAACCGCGCGGGACTGCTCGCGGACAGGCTCTCGGTGAATATAGAACTGCCGAGCCGCGAGTCGCTGAAGCTCCTCGCGCCGCAGAAGGAGCGTGCGGGGCTCGTCCGTCCGATGAGGAACATCAAGGCTCTGAAATTGCAGAACGCGGACGAGAAGAAGCACTTCAAAAGCGCGCCGACCTTCGCCCCGGCGGGTCAGACGACGCAGATGATAGTCGGCGCGACGGGGGAGAGCGACCTCGACATTCTGCGTCTGTCGAAGGGTCTCTACTCCTCGTTTGACATGAAGCGCGTCTACTTCTCCGCCTACCTTCCGGTGAGCACGAGTCCGCTGCTTCCGGGGCGGGAGAAGCCGATAGAGCTTCGGCGCGAGCACCGTCTCTATCAGGCGGACTGGCTCATGCGGTTCTACAAGTTCGACGCGGAGGAAATACTTGACCGCGCCGACTCATCCAATCTCGACCCCGCCCTCGACCCCAAGTGCGCGTGGGCGCTCCGCCACCCCGAGTTCTTCCCGGTCGAGGTCAACACTGCGGACTACGAGATGCTTCTTCGCGTCCCCGGCGTCGGCGTGAAGAGCGCGCTGAGGATAGTGAGGGCGCGGCGGCTCGCGACGCTCGGCGCGGACGACCTGCGTAAGATGGGCGTCGTGATGAAGCGCGCGCAGTACTTTCTCACGGCGCGGGGAAAGTACGCCGGCGCGGTCGCGCCGGACAGTCCGCTTCTCCGCGAAATACTCTCCGAGCGGCGCGACATGGCGCAGCTCTCCCTCTTCGGCGACGCTTCCGTGCCCGCACTGCCGTCCGGCATCACGCTGAGCGACAGCACCGCTCTTGCCATGCGCGAGCTCGCGGCGCCGGTCGAGTGGTAGGAACGCCGCAAATACAGGCCCCGCCGCACCGGCGGCGGGGCTCACGAAACCGTTTTTACAGGCATCTGCCTGTGGAGGAAATACAATGCTTCACATCTATGACGGTACGTTTGACGGCGTGCTTTGCGCCGTTTTTGACGTGTTCGCCCTCCGCGACGAGGACGCCGAGATACTTTCCGCCGACCGCTACTCCGGCACTTCCCTCTACTACACCCGCGAGGTGAACGCCGACCAGTCCCACGCGGACAGGGTGGGGAACATGCTCGAGCGCTTCCGCCCCGGCACTCTGCGGCGGCTCTATACGGCGTGGCTCTCGCACGACGAGCACGTCGAGGAGTACATCCTCGCCGCCGTGCGCTGTGCCGTCGCGCACAAGGCGGACCCGTTCGCGTTCCGGCAGTACCATGCAATCTTCGAGCTCGACCGGCTCGCGACGCTCGTGGGAAACGAGGCGCACCGGATGCTCCAGTTCGTGCGCTTCGTGAAGCTGAGGAGCCGCGTCTACGCGGCGGACATCCGTCCCGAGTACGACGTTCTGCCGCTGATAGGCGCGCACTTTCACTCGCGGTTCCGGGATGTGGCGTTCATGATACGCGACCTCACGCACCTCCGCGCGATACTATCAAACCCGCGCGAGTGGTACATCGCGCCGCTCCCGGCGGAAAATCCTCCGCTCGACGCGGACGGCGAGTACGAGACGCTGTGGAAGCTCTACTTTGACAACATCGCCATCGCGGAGCGCCGCAATCCTAAGCTCCAACAGCATTTCGTCCCTAAGAAGTACCGCTCGTTTATCACCGAGTTTCGGGACGGGGCGGACGCGCGGCGGTGAATTTTTCCACTCTCTCCCGGCCATACTAGCGCGGGGGGGTGAGGACGATACTTATCGAGCTTGAGAACGTCTCGAAGCGCTACGAGCTGCGCTCCGGCGGGGTGGACGCGCTTCGCGGGATATACCTCTCGGTGGCGGAGGGGGAATTTGTCGCGGTGGTCGGCGCGTCCGGCTCGGGCAAGAGCACGCTCATGAACATTCTCGGCTGTCTCGACCGTCCAACCGGCGGACGGTACACGCTCGGCGGCCGGGACGTTGGGAAGATGTCCGCCGCCGAGCTCGCGGGTCTGCGGGGAAGCGAGATAGGCTTCGTTTTCCAGAACTTCAACCTCCTGCCCCGCCTCACGGCGCTCGAGAACGTCGAGATGCCGCTGATACTTCGCGGCGAGCCGCACGCCTCGCGGCGCGACCGCGCGCGGAGGGCGCTTGCGGAGGTCGGCCTCGAGCACAGGACGGAGCACCGCCCGCGCGAGCTCAGCGGCGGACAGCAGCAGCGCGTCGCGATAGCCCGCGCGCTCGTGACCCGTCCCTCGCTGATACTTGCCGACGAGCCTACCGGCAACCTCGACCGCGCGTCCGGCGCGGCGGTGCTCGAGACGCTCGAGCGCCTCGGCGCGCGCGGCGCGACGGTAGTTCTGATAACCCACGACCCGGAGACGGCGGCGCGCGCGGGACGGCGTATCACGCTCCGGGACGGCAGAATAGTATAGCAGACGGGAGGCGTCCGACGGCGGACCCGGCCCGTGCGGCGCCGGAGCCCTCGGAAATACGGCGGTATTCCCGGCGGGCTTTTTCCCGCCGGAAACAGATCTGCCGCCGGAAACAGCTCGTGCTCCACGCGGAGCGCTTTTCGGATGATTTTCTTCGCGTAGGAGCCAGTTTCGCCGGCGCAAACCGTCGGCGGCAAACGAGAAAGCGACGAAAAGTGCCCGCGTGGAGCACTGCGGTTTGCCTCCCGTCAGCTATAGAAGGGACGGTGCGGCCGTCCCTTTATTTTCGGCGCCTCTATTGCAATCCCATACATATTATTGTATAATGCAAAGCGGCGTATCTTCCGATTTATCCGGCGTCTCCGCGCCGGTTGGAGGTACGTTATGAGCAGTAAGGACAATTCGGGCTGCGCGCGCCGCTCTGGGCGCTCCGCCGTCCCGCGCACCGTCCTCGCGGGCATATGCCTCGCGGCGGCGGCAATGAGCGCCGTCATGCTCCTTGAAAACGCGCGTGAGGACCGCGAGAGCGGCGAGGTCTACGCCTCGCTCGAGCAGTTCCTCACCTTCCCGGCGGGCGAGCCGTCCCCGTCCGATGAGCAGATTCCCGCCGCGCCGCCGGGCGTAAGCGCCGTGCCGCAGTCCGATTCGTCGGACGCGGAGCGCGCGGCGCAGTCCGCCGTGCCGGAGAGAGTGGAACCGGAAGGCGTGGAGCCGTCCGCCGCGCCGCTTCCCGAGGCGGACTTTGAGGCGCTCCGCGCCATAAACCCGGACACCGTCGCGTGGATACGCATCGAGGGCACTAGCCTCAGCCTTCCCGTCGTTCAGGCGGAGGACAACGAATACTACCTCGACCACATCTTCGACGGGAGCCGCAGCAGCGTCGGCTGTCCGTACCTTGACTGCGGGAACTCGCCGGACTTTTCCGATTCGTGCTCGATAATCTACGGCCACAACCGCCGGAACGGTGCGATGTTCGCGCCGCTGCTCGGCTATGCGGAGCAGAGCTGGTTTGACGAGCATCCGTCCGTCACCCTCATCCTGCCGGACGGCGGGTACACGGTGAGGATCTTCTCCGTCCTCTATGCCGACCCGGACGAGGCCGGCTCGGACACGTCCCCGTGGCGGAGGAGCTTTGAAAGCGAGGAAGAATTTGACGGGTGGGCGGCAGCGCTTGCCGCGCGGTCGGTAGTCGACTGCGGTGACACGCCCTCCGGCGGGCGGGTGCTCGTTCTCTCCACCTGCGACAACAGTCCCGACGGGCGCTTCGTCGTCCTCGGACGGATACCGGAGGAGCCGGACGCGCCGACGAACGGCGCTTGAACGAAGCATGATACCGCTTACGCGGAAAAACTCATAATTTGAAAGGAAGAAGCAGAATGTTCATCACAAACGACATCAAGTACGCAGGCGTGAACGACCACAGCGTCGACCTGTTCGAGGGGCAGTACGTCGTGCCGAACGGCATGGCGTACAACTCCTACGTCATTCTTGACGAGAAGGTCGCGGTCATGGACACTGTCGACCGCAACTTCACCCACGAGTGGCTGGATAACCTCGCCTCCGTCCTCGGCGGGCGGAAGCCGGACTACCTTGTAGTTCAGCACATGGAGCCGGACCACTCCGCAAACATCGCGCAGTTCATGAACGCCTACCCCGAGGCGACTATCGTCTCCTCCGCAAAGGCGTTTGCGATGATGCAGAACTTCTTCGGAACGGACTACTCCGAGCGCCGCATAGTCGTCGGCGAGGGAGACACGCTCACGCTCGGGCGGCACGTCCTCACCTTCGTCGCCGCGCCGATGGTCCACTGGCCGGAGGTCATCGTCACCTACGACAGCACAGACAAGGTGCTGTTCAGCGCGGACGGCTTCGGCAAGTTCGGCGCGCTCGACTGTGACGAGGAGTGGGACTGCGAGGCACGCCGCTACTACATCGGCATCGTCGGCAAATACGGCGCGCAGGTGCAGGCGCTGCTGAAGAAGGCCGCGGGTCTCGAGATAGAGAAGATATGCCCGCTGCACGGCCCCGTCCTCACCGAAGACCTCGGTCACTATCTGAACCTCTACAACATCTGGTCGAGCTACACCGCCGAGAGCGAGGGCATCGTCATAGCCTACACCTCGGTCTACGGCCACACGAAGAAGGCCGTCGAACTGCTCGCGGAGAAGCTGAGGGCGAAGGGATGCCCCTCGGTAGTCGTCCACGACCTTGCGCGCTGTGACATGGCGGAGGCCGTCGAGGACGCGTTCCGCTACAACAAGCTCGTCCTCGCGACGACGACCTACAACGCCGGCATCTTCCCGTTCATGCGTGACTTCATCCTGCACCTCACCGACAGGAACTTCCAGAACCGCACCGTCGCGCTCATAGAGAACGGCTCGTGGGCGCCTCTCGCGGCAAAGACGATGCGCGGTCTCCTCGAGAACAGTAAAAACATCACCTACACCGACACCACCGTCACGCTGAAGTCCGCCCTCTCCGCCGAGAGCTCCGAGCAGCTCGAGGCGCTCGCGGGTGAGCTCTGCCGCGACTATCTCGCCCAGCACGACGAGACCGCAAACAAAAACGACCTCACAGCACTCTTCAACATCGGCTACGGTCTCTACGTCGTCACCTCGAACGACGGTAAGAAGGACAACGGCCTCATCGTCAACACCGTCTCGCAGGTGACGAATTCCCCGAACCGCGTCGCCGTCTGCATCAACAAGGAGAACTACTCGCACCACGTCATAAAGCAGACCGGCATAATGAACGTCAACTGCCTCAGCGTGGACGCGCCGTTCTCGGTGTTTGAATCGTTCGGCTTCCGAAGCGGGCGCACGGTGGACAAGTTCGCGGACTACACGCCGCTCCGCTCGGACAACGGCCTCGCGTTCCTGCCGAAGTACATCAACTCATTCATGTCGCTCAAGGTCGAGCAGTACGTCGACCTCGACACGCACGGCATGTTCATCTGCTCTGTGACGGAAGCTCGCGTGATAAACGACCGCGAGACCATGACCTACACCTACTATCAGTCAAACGTCAAGCCGAAGCCCCAGACCGAGGGCAAGAAGGGCTGGGTCTGCAAGATATGCGGCTACGTCTACGAGGGCGACGAGCTGCCGGACGACTTTGTCTGCCCGCTCTGCAAGCACGGCGCGGCGGACTTCGAGCCGATAGGGTGAGTTTCTGTATTCTTTCCGCCAAAAACAGCCATACCCGGATCCATTCCCGGGTATGGCTGTTCTTTTTGTCTCTATTCAGGCCGCCGGGTCTCGGCGGCGGCCCGGCCGCGCGGCCTAACCTCCGATAACGCTCTCTGCCTCGCGGAGGAGCGCGAGCAGCTCGGGATCAAGAAAACCCTCCGCCGTGCGCCGGATGGCGTCCGGCACGCCGTAGTACGCCTCGGCTATCCCGCCGGTGATCGCGGCGAGCGTGTCGCTGTCCCCGCCTATCGAGACGGCGTTCCGTATGGCATCCTCGAAATCCTCGGACTCAAGGAACGCCTCTATCGCCTGCGGCACCGTTCCCTGACAGGTCACGTCGAAGCCGTATGAGCCGCGTATGCCGTCGAGGGTAAAGTCCAGCGGATAGTAGTCCCGATGTATCACTCTGCGGATCTCGTCCTTCGTCCCGCCGTGACACGCAAGATATACTGCCGTCGCGGTCGCCTCGGCGCCCCGTATTCCCTGCGGATGATCGTGCGTGACCTCCGTCACGGCCTTTGCGAGGCGCTTCGCCTCGTCTAGGCTCCCCGCGGCAAAGCCGCACGCGCTGACCCGCATCGCCGCTCCGTTTCCGTAGCTGTGGTACGGCTGCGGGTCGTCGGAGTATATCCAGCCGAAAAAGCGTCCGCCGTATCCGCAGCGCGGATACTTCCGGCCTATCGCCCGCATCCAGTACACAGCCTTTTCTCCGAGCGAAGAGTAATCGCCGCCGCACGAGACTATCGCCTTCGCTATCGCCAGCGTCATTATCGAATCGTCGGTCGGCCTGCACTCCAGAGTGAAAAGCTCGAAGTCCTTGCCCCTGTAATTGTTCCACTCAAACCGGGAGCCGACTATATCCCCGACGATCGCTCCTATCATGATTTCACCCCTTGCCGTTTGAGAATGTCTCCGCCGTCAGTTTTTCAGCGCGCCGCCCGAGACGATAAAGCCGACGTCCGTGGCGCTCGCGCCCACGTCGAGTGCGCCGTTGTAGTCCTTCGAGGAGACACGGAGTGTGCCGCCCTCTGCGGCGTAGTCCGCGTTCCAGCCGTCCGAGAGTTCTATCGGCGCGTCGAACTCGAGCGTCACCGTCCACGAGGAGCAGGCGCTCCCCGAGACGTTCTTCACCGTGAGGACGTACTGCCGGAAGGTCTGGCCGTCCGACTCCCAGCTGTTCGAGAGCGCCGCCGTGACCTCGAGGCCGTCGCCGGAGAGCACGGCGGGGCCGCCCGCAGGCGTGGGCGACGCGGTCGCGTCGGACGGCGGCGCGGTCGGTGTCGGCGCCGCCGAGGGCGCAGGAGTCGCCGAGGGTGTAGGTGACACGGACGTGGCCGCGCCGGACGTCCCCGCGTGCTCCGTGAGCGTCTTTTTCAGCCACTTGCCGGACTCGCTGAGGTCGGAGTCCGCAAAGCCGCTCGTCTTATTGCAGGACGGAGAAATTATCGCGGAGCTCTCGTCCTTGTTCGAGAGGTTCCAGTCCACATAGCTTATGCCGTTTCTGTCGAGCAGGTTGATCCAGAGCGACGCCTGCTCGTAGTCGAGCGCGCCGTTGCCGCTCGCGTCGCAGATGCCGAACTCGCTCACGAACAGCGGAAGCCCTGCGTCGATGGCCTTCTGCGCGCGCTCGCGGAGGTCGCTCTTGTGCGTCGCGGCGTAGAAATGGAGGGTGTACACAAGGTTGTCGTAGCCGGTTATGGGGTCGGCGGCGGCCTCGTCGACAAACTGCGACCAGTTCGGCGTGCCAACGATTATCACCGCGTCCGGCGCGTTTTCGCGTATCACCGGGATGACCTCTGCGGCGTAGCGCTTGATGTCCTGCCAGGAAGTGCCGCCGTTGGGCTCGTTGCATATCTCGTAGAGGACGTTTTCGCTCGAGCCGAACTCCGCCGACAGCTCCGCGAAGAAGTCCTTCGCCTCGTCCACGTAGGTGTTCGGGTCCTGCTCGCCGAGAACGTGCCAGTCCACGATGACGTACATGTCCTGCTCAGTCGCGTACTTCACGCCGTCCCGGATGAGCTGCTTCTGCGCGGCCTTGTCGCCGCCGGTGCAGTAGCCCCCGCCGCCCGCGGTGTACATTGCGAGGCGGACGACATTTGCGCCCCACTCATAGCGGAACTCGTGAAACGCGTCCGAATTGATGTAGTCCGGGTACCACGCTATGCCGTGGGTGCTTATCCCGCGGAGCTGAACCACCGCGCCGTCCGAGCCGACGAGGTGCGCGCCGTCCACGCGGAGCGCGCCCGCAGTCGAGGGTGCGTCGAGTTTCAATTCCTTTGTCACGGTAGCTCCTCCTTTGCCGCCCGAGGCGGGCGCCGCGCCTTCCTTGCCGGAGGCGTTTCCCGAAGCGGATGAAATTCCCTTGTCTGCCGTGCTTTTCACGGCGGAGCCGTCCCCACCCGGCGCGGCCGCCGGGGAGGAAGCTTCTCCGCCCGGGGCGGACGACGCGCCGCTCTCCGGCGGTGTGTCCGTCGTGCCGGCGGGTGTGTCCGGGGACGGCGGCGCGTCGGGCGATGCTTCTTCTCCGGGCGCGCTCGGGGACGCGTCCCCGCCGTCCTGAGCCGTGCCGCCGGGCGCGTCTTCCGGCAGGGAAGCAGCGTCCGGCGAGGCCGGGCTTTCCGCAGGCGACGGCGCTTCGGGCGGGGCCGGTTCGGCGCCTCCGCAGGACGCGAGCAGCAGCGCGAGCGCGAGCAATAGGGCGAGCGCGGCCGTTCCGCTTGAGATTTTCCGGTGCATGTTCCATCCCTCCCGACGCGGCGCGGTCGCCCACGCAGGGCGGTGCGCCGATGATTTTCATCGGAAAAAGTATAGCACAACGCCGCAGCAAAGTCAATTTGACCTGTTTTCCTCCGGACAAGCGCTTTGCGGGCCGCATCCGGATATTCCCGCCGGTCTTCAGCCCTTCATGTCGCGGAGGCGCAGACTGAGGTATCCCGACGCAACAGCCGCCGCGAGGAACGCCGCGCACACCAGCCACGTCGCGGCGGAGAGGCCCGTCACCGCCTCGCCTATCCGGTATACGGGATGCAGCCGCAGCAGCGCCTCCGGCATCTGCGGAAGGAGCCAGTCGACCGCAGCAAATATAACGAGACCCGCGAACGCGCTCCGCGTCCACCACACGATCGCCGCCGGGAGCGCCGCCGTCGCAAGCGCTGCCGGCAGGGTGCGGAGCAGCGCGAGGAAGTACGCCGCGTCGAGTGCCCGCGCGCCCGCGCTCGCTGCCGCCGCGACGGTAGTCGCCACGGCGGAAAAGAGCGCCGAAAAGAGGCAGACGAGCAGCGTCCTCGCGGCGGCCAAGCCCGGCTTTCCGAATCCGGCTTCGAGCGGGAGCCCGGCGGCGCGCTCCTCAAACGGCAGTCCGAGCGCCGTCGGAACGTATACCCCGGCCGTCCACAGCGGTATCACGGCGTTTGCGGCAAACATCTCCGACGGGCCCTGCCAGCTCCGCGCGCAAAAAATCCCGAGGACGAGCGCGGCAAGCAATCCCACCGCTAAAAGCAGCTTGGAGAAGACGAGGCGGCGCACCTCATAATATATCATCCTCATCTCATCATCCTCATCTCGGTGCGTCGCGCCGGTACGTCCAGAGCGCCGACGCCGCCGTGAGCGTCAGCGCGACTGCCGCCGCCACGACCGCAACTGCTCCCGGCTCGCGCAGGCCAAACAGCCGACTCCAGACGAAGCACAGCAGAATACAGGCAAGAGTCGAAACGAGGGTGTTCCGTATGGCAAACATCAGAGCCGCCGGAGCAAGCGTCAGCATCATGCAGAAAATATACCCCTCCGCGAGCCTCGCCATGTCCGTAAGCTCTAAGACGTGCGGGATGTGCCGGCAGAGCACCATCGCCATCTGCACAGCCGTCACCGCGGCGCAGACGAGGACGTACACGATGACCTTTGCCGCGGCCGCCGTGTTCCGCGACACTCCTGCGGCGATCGGGAGGCATAACGTCCGGCGGCGGAAATCCCCGCCTATCAGGATGCCCGCGAAGGTTAGGCCCGTAATGAAAGCCGTCGCCGCGAAGTCGCTCCACACTCGCGGCAGGAACCAGACCTCCAGAACATGCTCGGTTCCCGCGGGATAAAGCGTCCCTCCGGCGTAGGATGCGTGCTCGACGGTGTCCGGGTCTATCGAAAAACCGTACTTTTTCGCGAGCTCTCCGCCTTCTGAGAGAAGCGGCTCCGCCGCTTCATCGAACACATACGCGTCCTCTCCCACCACAAACTGCGCGAAGATGCCGGTTGTCTGTATCATATCCTGCATCGCGGCGGTAACGGTGTCATTCCGTCCGCGTATGACAAACACCTCATGCCCGCCCGCGGCAAATCCTCCCTCCAGGGAAACGACTATGCCCGGAACGATAAGCATTATGACGAGCGCGAGCAGAAACGACCGCCTGTACAGCAGTTTTCTCAGCTCGTACCAAAGCATTTTCGTCACTTTCTCTCCGCCTCCCTTGCGCTTTTCACAAGATCGCGGAAATAGTCCTCGAGCTCACGGTGTCCCGCCCGGCGCATCAGCTCCTCCGCCGTGTCCGTCTCTATGACCCTTCCCC
>CANPWY010000031.1 GCA_947585215.1 uncultured Clostridia bacterium | reverse complement strand
TCGGTGAACTTGCTGCCGGGACACTTGCAGGTCGGGCAGAACTCGGGGGGCGTGTCGCCCTCATGGACGTAACCGCATACGGGGCAGACCCACTTCTTTGCCATAACAAAATACCTCCATGTAATTAAACTGCTTTCACTCTCAAATCAGTAATTATTACTGTTTTGATGCTGTCTATACTATACCACATAAACATTCCTTTGTAAAGCGGTTTTTCCTAAAAATTTCTCGCGTCCCGCTCGGGCCGGAGCCGCGCCGCGCGCGGCGGCGTCCCCGCGAAAACCGGATTTACAAAATTCCGCCTGCGTGCTATAATTTTTCCGGGCGGACGCCCAAACGCTTGGACATTCGGAGGATATTCCTGTGAAATACGGATTTGTGAAATGCGCCGCCGCGACGCCGCGCGTGCGCGTCGCGGACTGCGAATACAACCTTGGCTCGATGCTCGCGCTCATTCGTGAGGCGGACGCGCGCGGTGCGCGCCTCGTCGTCTTCCCCGAGCTCTGCATCACCGGCTACACCTGCGGCGACCTGTTCGGCGCGAGCACTCTGCTCCGCGCCGCTTTGGACGCGCTCCGCCGCCTCTTGGAGGAGACTGCGCCGCTCGACATGCTCGTCGTCGCAGGACTTCCCTTCCCCAAGGACGGAAGCCTCTACAACTGCGCCGCCGTCCTGCACAAGGGACGGCTGCTCGGCCTCGTCCCCAAGACGAATATCCCGAACTACAACGAGTTCTATGAGCTCCGCAACTTCGCCCCCGCGCCTAAGGAGACCTCCGCGGTGCGCGTCTTCGGCGAGGACGTGCCGTTCGGGACGAATTTGCTTTTCCGCTGTGAAAAGATGCCCGACTTCTGCCTCGGCGTAGAGATTTGCGAGGACGTGTGGGTCGCCTCGCCGCCCTCCGCCGGCCTCACCTCCGCCGGTGCGACGATAGTAGCGAACCTCTCCGCCTCGAATGAAACCGTGGGCAAGGCGGACTACCGCCGCCTGCTCGTGAGGAGCGCGTCCGGGCGGTGCGTCTGCGGCTACGTCTTCGCGGACGCCGGCGAGGGTGAGAGCACGACCGACGTCGTCTTCTCCGGCCACGACATGGTGGCGGAGAACGGCGTCCTGCTCGCGGAAAGCGAGCTCTTTACCACCGGCCTCACGATAAGCGAGATAGACGTGGAAATGCTCGCGGGCGAGCGCCGCAGAATGAACACCTTCTCCGCCTCGCCCGAGGGGTACGCGACGGTGTGGTTTGACATGGAACCCGCCGAGACCTCGCTCACGCGCACGGTGGAACCGATGCCGTTCGTCCCCGCGTCCGGCGCGGAGCGGCGCGGGCGCTGTGAGACGATACTTTCGATACAGTCGGAGGGGCTTCGCAAGCGGCTCGAACACACGAACGCCCGCACCGCCGTCGTCGGCGTGAGCGGCGGGCTTGACAGTACGCTCGCGCTGATAGTCGCGGCGCGCGCGTTCGACCTTCTCTCGCGCCCGCGCGAGGACATCATCGCCATCACCATGCCCGGCTTCGGCACGACCGGGCGCACGAAGTCGAACGCCACGCGCCTCGCGGAGCTGCTCGGCGTGACGCTCCGCGAGGTGAACATCGCGCCCGCCGTCCGCCGTCACTTCCTCGACATCGGGCAGGACGAAAGCACGCACGACGTCACCTACGAGAACTCGCAGGCACGCGAGCGGACGCAGGTTTTGATGGACTATGCGAACCGCACCGGCGGCATTGTCGTCGGCACCGGCGACCTCTCCGAGCTCGCGCTCGGCTGGGCCACATACAACGGCGACCACATGTCGATGTACGGCGTGAACGCCGGCGTTCCGAAGACGCTGATACGCCACATCATAGATTACTATGCCGACACCTGCGGCTCGGAGGACCTGGCGCTCGTGCTCCGCGACGTGCTCGCGACGCCGGTGAGCCCCGAGCTTCTTCCCCCGGAGGGCGGGAACATCTCGCAAAAGACGGAGGATCTCGTAGGCCCATACGAGCTGCACGACTTCTTCCTCTACCACATGGTGCGGCGCGGGTCGAGCCCCGCGAAGGTGCTCCGCCTCGCGGAGCGAGCGTGGCGCGGGACGTACTCCCGCGAGGTCATACTTGCGTGGCTCCGCGTGTTCTGCCGCCGCTTCTTCTCTCAGCAGTTCAAGCGCTCCTGCCTGCCGGACGGGCCGAAGGTCGGCTCGGTGTCCCTCTCGCCGCGCGGCGACTGGCGGATGCCGTCCGACGCCTCCGCCGCGCTCTGGCTTGCCGAGCTGGAGGAGCTGTAAATACAAAAAAATGCGCCCGGACGGTTTTCACCGCCCGGGCGCTCGTTTGTATGACGACAAAACTTGCGTAAACTTTGGAATTCGGTATTGCAATTCCCACCGATTTGATGTAGAATGACCTTGGGAACATAAAATGCGGCAGGCTTCGGGGTGCGCCAACACCCCGAAGCCCTGTACGAGTGAAGCACCACTCAGCACAGCGAAATAATCGCACCACGAGCTTATTATATCCGTTTTTTTCTTTCTTTTCAAGATGTGAGCGGAAATTAGTCCGTGCTATGCAATGACGTTTTGTCAGGCGGTGTTGAGTAACATATCGACGCCGCCTTTTATGTTCCCGGAGACGCCGGTGAGGCGGGTTCGCCGCCCGCCTCGGGCGGTCTTCGGGAGAACCCAAAAATATTTTGGGAGGTCACAGAAGAATGAAAAAACGTATAATGGCGGCGCTGCTTGCGGTGATGATGATTGCCGCGCTGCTGCCGACGACGGCGTTCGCGGCGGACGAGGCTGAGGACGTGCAGGAAGAGGTCGAGCTTCTCAAGTCCGACGCGCCGACCGGCCTCGGCTGGGGCAGATCGCTAAACTACAATTATGACGAGGAGACGGGGGAGCTTCTCTCCATCGAACTGAGTGACAGCACGCCCGGCGTCGCGTATTGGAAGACCGGCAGTGAAGGTCCTCAGATGTACTGCTCCGTCGAGCTCTACCGCAAGTCCGCAAGCGGCGGAGCGGACGAGTTCGTCTATTCCCAGGAGGAATATTACATGGGCGGGCCGGACACATATAGCGCCTATTACTTCACCAACAATACCGATGTGACGTGGGAGGACGGCACCTATTACTTCCGCGTTACCGCCCTTGGCGACGGCGAAACCTACGGAGACAGCGACACCGTAACGTCCGGCGACTTTGCCTACAAGAAGCCGGAGGCAAAGATGCCCACTCCCACCATCGACCCCGAGACCGGCGTCTGGCACCTGAATATCACGGACGAAAAGCTCGGCTATATGGAGATACACCTTCGCTACAAGGCCGAGGAAGACGCTGAGTGGACAAAGCCCAACGGTATGAGCGGTTATACCAACGGAAGCACCGATATTGACGGCATGAGCCTCTCCGAGTTCGGCGTCACTCTCGGTGAAAATCTGCAATTCTTTTCGCAGGATGTCGGGGTTGGCGGCGCCGGCTACTACTCCGCCCGTATCCGCCTGATGAGCGGCGACATAACGAAGTGGCAGCAGTGCGGCGACTACTCCGAGTGGAGCGCCACCTATTATTTTGACGGCGAGACGGCAACGCTCGTGACCGAAACTCCTGCCGCCCCGACCTTCACGGACGTTCCCGAGAATGCATGGTACGCCGAAAACGTCTCCGCCGCCGCACAATCGGGCCTCATCGCCGGCTTCGGGGACAACTCCTTCGACCCGGCGGGCAAGCTTACCTGGGCGCAGACGGTGACGTTTGCCGTCCGCGTCGCGCAGAAGAACGCGGGCGAGGACGTCTACGGCCCGGACGACCAGACCGGAACGTGGTACGACGTCTACGTCGACTACGCGAAGGAGCACGGCTATGTGGACGGCCTCGCGGCAAATCCGAACGCCGTCATGACCCGCGCGGACGCGGCCGTGATATTCGCCGCCGCGCTCGGCAATGCCGCGAAGGTGAACGACGTCCCGGAGGGGCACTTCGCCGACGTTCCGGCGTCCGGCCCCATCCATGACGCGGTTTACGCTCTCGCGGCGGCCGGAGTAATCAACGGCAAGTCCGCAAATGCGGACGGCACCGCGAACTTCGGCGTGGGCGACACGCTCCTCCGCAGTGAAGTCGCGACAATAATCGCCCGCATGGCAGGTCTTACCGACACGGTGAAGATCGGCTGACGCGCCGAAAAAGCGGCGTATTCAGACATAAAACGCGCGGCGTTCCTCTCGGAACGCCGCGCATCTTATATCCCGCTTTTCTTACTTTCCGAATAGCTCCACGGCCTTCGACGCCATTCTCTTTCCGTAGACCTCGAAGTTCTCCGCGAACTGGTTTATGTCGAGAGTATTGTCTATGCCCACCGGGCCGAGGTGGATGACCGGCTTTCCGAACGAGCCGCCGCCCGAGTAGACGAGCGCGCCCATCACCATGCAGTGGTCGAGCAGCTCGCGGATGCCGAGCTCCGCGCCGCCGTGGACGTACTGCGCTGTCGTGTACGCGCCGACGAGCTTACCCGCGAGCGCGAGCTTTCCCGCCTCCGCGAGCATGTAGTTCATCATCTGACCCGTGATGTGCGCCGCGTATATCGGCGAGCCGAAGACGATGCACTTTGCCTCCTTCGCAAAGTCCGCGTCCACATTCTCTATCGGGAACGCCTTTGCCTCGACGCCCTCCACAGAGTTCATGCCCTTCACGATCAGCTCGCCCATGTTCTTCGTGTTGCCCGTGACCGAGTGATATATGACCGCCGCCTTCATTGGAACCGACCTCTTTTCGCAGTAATATTTGCCGGATGTCCCGACTGAACAAATATACCACGCGGCGGCACAAAATTCAAGCGCGGCGGAACTTTTCCGCGCCGCGCGCGTCTAATCGGTAAAACGCCGAGGAGGTTTTACCATGAAACGCATACTTTCCGCCGTTCTGGCGCTTACGATGCTTCTCTGCTGCTTTGGTTGCGGCACGACTCCGGAAGGGCCCGCGGAGAGCGCAAGTCCCTCCACCGCCGGTACGCCCGAGCCGAGCGGCAGTCCCTCCGTCGTTCCGCTGAAGTCGGTGGACTACACGCCCTCCGGCGCGCCGGACGAGGCGGCGGGCGACCTCGGCGCGGCGCTGCTGCGGCTGTGCCGCCGCGAGGGAGAGAACACGCTCGTCTCGCCGCTCTCCATACTCTCCGCGCTCGCGATGACGGCCGAGGGCGCGGACGGCGAAACTTTCCGCGAGATGGAAGCCGTCCTCGGCGGCTCTCCTGACGGGCTCCGCGAGCTCCTGCACAGCATCATCGTCTCCCTCCCGGACGAGGACGGGAACCGTCTGAGCCTCGCAAACTCGGTCTGGCTCCGCGACTATGACGGGCTTGCGGTCGACCCGGACTTTCTCGCCGCCTGCTGCGACGGATACGACGCGTCGGTCACGACCGCTCCGTTCGACGGCTCCACCGTGGACGCGATAAACTCCTGGTGCCGCGAGCACACCGACGGCATGATAGACGGGATAATCGACGACATAGACGAGGATACGATGATGTACCTCATAAACGCCCTCGCGTTCGAGGCCGAGTGGGAGAAGTTCTACGACGAATACGACGTGCATGACGGCATCTTCACCCGCGAGGACGGCGCGCAGAGCGCCGTCGAGCTGATGCACTCGTCCGAGCACGACTACCTCTCGGACGACCTCGCCACCGGCTTTCTCAAGTACTACGCCGGCAGGAACTACGCCTTTGCTGCTCTGCTGCCGAACGATGGCGTGAGCGTCACCGAATACCTCGACACGCTCACGGGCGAGCGGATAAAATCGCTCCTCGACGGTGCGGAGGACGTGAAGGTGACGGCCGCGATACCCAAGTTTGAGGCGGAATACTCCGTCTCGCTCGCGGAGCCGCTGGCGGCCATCGGCATGGAGGATGCGTTCGATCCGGACGCGGCGGACTTCTCCCGCATGGGCTCCTGCGCCGACGGGAACCTGTACGTCGGCGACGTTCTACACAAGACCTTCATCTCGGTGGGCGAGCGTGGCACAAAGGCCGGCGCGGTCACGGCCGTCATGATGGCCGCCGAGAGCGCCGTTATGGCGCCGGAGGAGGTAAAGACGGTCATCCTAGACCGACCGTTCGTGTATATGCTCATCGACTGCCGGAGCGGCACTCCGTTCTTCATCGGCTCCGTCGAGGACATCGGCGAGCCCACGGGCGAGAGCGTCGCGCCGCTCGTCGGAAGCGTCTCCACAGGTGAGACGGTGGAAAACTCGTGGGGCGGGCTCAGCCTCTCGCTAGACCTGCCGGAGGGGTGGACGTACAGCCCCGTGCTCAGCACCGACGAGGGCAAGGACTTCGGCATAGATTTCCGCCCGGAAGGGCGCGACGGTGTGATCTCGGTCACATACTACGACTTTTTCGGCGTCTGCGGCACCGGCCTTGAGGTAACGGAGACGTGGCTGCCCGGCGGCCTCACCGCCTCCGCCGGGTACTACGACGGCTCGGACGACTGGACCTATATGGTGCTCGATGTTCCCAACCCTGACGAAAGCGCGCCCGATGCGCGCGTCGTCGCGGAGCGGCACGGCGTGGACTGGTACGATGAGTACGAGGACGAGGTCCTCGGGATAATCGGCAGCGCAAAACTCCTGGAGGTCACTAACATCGTAAACTGAGATAATTCTGCTTTGCTAAAGCTTCTCCTGCATTTTCCCTCCCCCTACGCAGCTCGCCCCTGCCGGACGGAAGTCCGGCAGGGGCGATCGTTTTTGTCACTCCACGAAGTTATGCGTTTACCGGCGCGTGAGCTCGAATATCCGAAACCCTTTGCTCCCGCTCTGCCATGTCACGAGGTCGCGCGAGACATACTCCGCCGCGACGTCAAATCCGCTCTCGTCGAAGGCTCCTCGCCACTCCTCGTATGTGTAGCTTTGCAGGTAGAACTCGTGGCGGAAGGAGCGGACGTTCCTGCTCTCATCCTCCGTATAGAATGTCTGGAAGATGTAGTGGCGGCCAGTCTCCGCGTCCTCGCGGTCGCGGCCGGTCTTCCAGACCTGCAGGCCGGGATACACCTGCGCCATCGGCTCGAACCTGCGCTCCTCCGTCTCGTAGGAGCGGTCGGACGCGGTGCGGAGCGCCGTCTCGACGACGAGCCCGCCGCCTCTTCTCAGATGCGCCGCGATACAACGGAGCGCGCGCTTCAGGTCGTTCAAGGTGTGCAGGTGCCCGAAGTCGGTGCAGTACGCAAAGTCTGCGGGCGGGATGTCGAACCGAAAATCGCACACGTCCCCCACGAGGAGCGTGAGTCCTTCGACCGCTCCGAAGCGTTTCTTTCCCTCGTCTATCATCTCCGGGGTGAGGTCGAAGGCGGTGACCTCCATGCCGCGCCGCGCCATGTACGCCCCGGCCTCGCCGAGGGCGCACATCGGAATGAGCACGCGCTTCCCGTACTTCAGCGCATACCCGTACCAATATTCAAACTCCGGCGTTCTGTCCACGCCGCCCCAGTCCCAGAACCGTGCGTGCATGGCGTAGTTTCCCAAGCCGTCCATCCGACGTCCTCCGTCTACTTAGTTTACGGTGAAGCGAACGCGACTCACCCGCGCGCCGCTCTGTCCCGCTCTATCAGCAGCTTCACCGCCTCGACGGAGCAGCGTATCGCGAGCGTCGTATCCATGCAGTCCGGCTCGTCGGTGATACCGGCGGCCTTCCGCTCCTGGTTCCATACGACGTTGAAGACCGACCCGGCGCGGACGCCGAGCGCGGACGCCGCCACGAACAGCGTCGCAGACTCCATCTCGCTTGCGAGGACGCCGAGCCGCTTCCACGACTCCCACTTTGCAAGCAGTTCATAGCTCACCGGTGACTTCTCCGGCGAGTGCTGTCCGTAAAACGAGTCCTTCGCCTGCACGACGCCGACGTGGTATTCCGCGCCTAGCGACGCCGCCGCGTCCGCAAGCGCTCTCGTTACGTCAAAGGACGCGCTCGCGGGATACTCTATCGGCGCGTAGTGCAGTGCCGTCCCCTCCTGACGGATGGCGGCGGACGCTATGACGAGGTTGCCCGAGCGCACCTTCATGTTTATCCCGCCGGACGTGCCTATGCGAATAAAGGTGTGCGCGCCGAGGCTGTGCAGTTCCTCCACGGCTATCGCGGTGGACGGGCCGCCGATGCCGGTCGAGCAGACGGTCACTCGCTCGCCGAGGAGCGTGCCGGTGTAGGATATGTATTCGCGGTTTGACGCGACCTTCTCCGCGCCGTCGATAAAGCGCGCGATGTGCTCCACGCGCCCCGGGTCGCCGGGAAGGATGCAGTATCCGCCCACCGAGCCGGGCGGACATGCTATGTGATAGTTGAGATCGGGCATTCGTGTCACCTCCGAATAATAGAGCCGCCGCCCATCCGAGCGGCGGCCTCAACTTGTCAAAGTTTCAAAGCGTTTGCCGTCGGCAGAGTTTCGCCGCTTCAGGCAGCGTCCGCGCCGGTTCACGCGGTTGAAGCCAACGGCCAAGCCGCCAACTTCGCGCAGGGGCGATTCATTGCCCCGAGCATTTCAATCAAAGGGCTCCCAAACGACGCAAAGCGTCGTTTGGAATCTGTACATCAGACCTCGGCGCGAAGCGCCGAGGTCCCGACAAAAGCCTCGCAGAGTTCGCCGCCAACGGCGGCGAAATAAATTCAAATCCGTAAATTTCGGCGGCGTGTACGGCGAAATTTACACCTCTCGCGTAGCGTGCGTCGATTTTTTGCCAGAGGCAAAAAATCGGCGCGTAGCGGAGCGCTTGCTGTCGGTAGGGCTTCGCCCTATCCGACAGCTTCACTTGAAATTGCGCCTGCGCAATTTCAAGTGAAAGTCTCGGCGCGAAAGGGTGCGCAGGGCGATTTATCACCCGAGCACATTTCGCGCCGACTAATTAATAGTTTTCTTCCCGCAACATGAAGTACGCCTGCGGATGAGCGCAGACCGGGCAGACCTCCGGCGCGGAGTCGCCCTCGTGGATGTAGCCGCAGTTGCGGCAGATCCAGAACCTCTTGCCGTCGCGCTTGAAGACGATGTCCTCCTGAATGTTCGAGAGTAGCTTCAGATAGCGCTTCTCGTGCTCCGCCTCGATTCCCGCGACCTTCTCGAACAGCACCGCGATGTCGTCAAAGCCCTCCTCGCGCGCGGTCTCGGCGAAGTTCTTGTACATGACGGTCCATTCCCAGTTCTCACCCTCGGCGGCGCTCTTGAGGTTCGTTACGGTGTCGCCTATGCCCTGAAGGAGCTTGAACCATATCTTTGCGTGCTCCTTCTCGTTGTTTGCGGTCTCGGTGAAAATGGCGGCTATCTGCTCATAGCCGGCCTTCTTTGCGGCGGAGGCAAAGTAGTCGTACTTGCTGCGCGCCTGAGTCTCTCCCGCGAACGCGTCGCGGAGGTTCTGTTCGGTCTTGCTTCCTTTGAGTTCCGGCATAGTATCCTCCTGTCATCCGACCGCGCGGAAAAACTCCGCGAAGCCGTTAAAATAAGTATGCCATATTCGGCAATTTCATTATAGACCGCACCGGTATAAATGTCAAGCGCGGGCAATCTCCGTCGCGAAACCTCAGACTTTGGGGACGGCTCGCGCCGTCCCCCATTCGGTCCTGTCAGTTCTTCGGCGATGTGCTCGGAGACGGGCTCGCGCTCGGGGCCGTGCTCGCGGCGGGCGAAGTGCTCGGCGCGGTACTCGGCTTTGCGCTAGTGCCGCCGTCCGGGCTTGCGGACGGCGTGAGACTGCCTACGATCCCGCCGCTGCCCGTGCCGGAGCCTGTACCGGTACCGCCGTTGTTTGCGGTGCCGGAGCCGCCGTTCGTACCCGTTCCGGAGTTTGTTCCGCCGCTGCCCGTGCCGGCGTTCGTACCGGCCGAGGGCTTCGGGCTTGTCGTGGGCGACGTGCTGACGTTGCCGCTCATCGAACATCCGGCAAGCAGTCCGCACAGCGTCACGCAGGTCAAAAGCAGTGCTATCTTCTTCATAGCCACCAATCCTTTCGTTGTACATTCGGGAAGTTCACCCGACGCTAGTCTTTCCCGCGGCTATGAGTAATATCCCGCAAAAACGTTCCTCAAATCGGGATGTCGAAATTTATTTTTAACGGTGACGCGCGCTAGAGCGATATAAGCACCCGCTCCCCGCCGGACGACTCCACATCGACGAGCGGCACGTGCATCCGCCGGAGGTTCGCCTTCGAGCGGTTTATCTCCCGCGCGAGCCGGACGAGCGCGGCGGTGCTCAGCTCCACGTCGGTGTTCTTTCGCAGGACTGCGCCGGCTATCGCCGCCGTGAGCCGATTTACCGCGAGCCTCGTCGGGAACCGAAACGTCCGCTTTTTCGTCCGCTCCGCCACATATATCCGCATCTCACTCCACCACTATGCTGACGCTGTCTCCGTCGGCGCTCTCGATTTCGACGAGCCGTCCGACGGTGCCCTCCTCGACGAGCTTGAAGACCTGCTCCAGGTCGATCTCTTCGAGCTTGTCCGCCGCAGTTCTGCCGAGATGTGCCGTGACGGTCGGTACGGAGAGTCCGACGTTCAGCGCAGTCTTCACGAGCGCGAGCGGGAGGTTCACACGCACCTTGTCCCCGTCAGCCGAGTCCACGATAATGCGCAGAAGCATCTTTGACGTGTCCCGCTCCTCCTCCGGCAGAAGCCGCACCTCCGGCTCGTGTCGGACGCCGAGCAGCTCGTCGGTCGTGACCCCGAACAGCTCCGCCATGAGCGGAAGCGACTGTATGTCCGGCGCGCTCAAGTCGTTTTCCCACTTGGAGACCGCCTGCGCCGTGACGCCCATCCGCTCCGCGAGCGTCTCCTGCGTCATGCCCTTTTCGCGCCGAAGCTCGTTTATCTTTTTTCCGAGACTGTATGTCATAGTATTGCCGCCTTTCGCAAATGTTTTTCGTTTCGGGAAGCGCTTCCGTTACGGCGCTATTATCTCATCGGGGCGGCGCGGAGTCCACCGACGAAAGGTTGAAATTGCGGCTTTTCGGTAAACCGTAGGTTGCAAAATCGCTAAACCGCCGGTTGAAACGGCGTGTTTTGCAGGTTTTTACTTTGATTTCTCCTACTTTTTCCGACTCGGCGCCGCAGCTATATCTCGTCGTTATAATATTTCGTTATGAACTCGGATAAATTCCCGGCGACCTCTTTCCAACAGCATTTCTCCCCTATCTCCTCGTGCTCCCAGATATAGACGGTGTTCCCTTCGACGGTTCCGTTCGGGCCGACACGGTAACCGTAATAATCGCCGCACCCGTTTTTTGCAAAGAATATGAATCTGTCCACACGTTCCAGGTATTCTTCCCTGCCGAACTCTTCCTCGAAAAACGGGAGAAGCGTTTCACAGTTCACCCTGACATTTTCAATGATCTCTTCCGCCGACATCAGGCACCATCTGTCGCCGTTCATCTCCCGGAGCAAAGCCTTCAGCTCCTCCGGAAATGTATGTCCCACGGCACTCTCTGCATTTTCAATGTCTTTTTCGGGGCAGGGCGGCTGAATCTGCACCCAACGGTTCCCCCGCGACAATTTCGAAATCAATTCTCTGTACATGACGTTATTGTTTCCCGCCTTCGGTTCCGCAGGCTCCTAGCCACACGCTTGGAGTGCTGTTCTATTCCTCATCGAGACAAAATATATGCAAAATCGGGGCGGCAACCGCACCACCCCAAATTCTTTCTCACAACTTTAGTTTGTCCGCGCTTTAAGCGCCGAAGCCGTTCCCGCGCCGACATCCCGACAAAAGCCTCGCAGAGTTCGCGCGAAGCGCGAATAATTTTAATCATTTTCGGCGGCGGCGTGTACGTCGCCGAAAATACCTCTCGCGGAGCGCGCGTCGATTTTCCGCCGAAGGCGGAAAACTCGGCGCGAAGCGCAGCGCCGCCGTCGGCAAGGCACGCCTTGTCCGACGGCTTCGCTTGAAATTGCGCCCGCGCAATTTCAAGCGAAACTCGTTAGCACCTCCGCCGGAAGCACCGGCTTCTTCATCACGAGGTCGCCGGAGTTCTTATACGCGGTGGAAAAGCCGTTCTTCTCGTAGAGCTCTATCGCGTGTTTGTTCTTCTTTGCGACGCGGAGACGGAGCGTATTCCTTCCCGCGAAGCGGGCGCAGGTCAGCGCCTCGCCCACGAGCTGAACGGCCAGTCCGTACCCTCTGAACTTCTCGCGGAGCATGAAGAGGACTATGTGCATAACGCCGCGCTCGTCGGCAAACCTGTCAAGTATAAGCGCGCCCGCGAGCTCGTCCCCGCAGAACGCGAGTCGGACGGCGTCCGGGTCGTCCTCTATCATCATGCCGACTCTCAGCTCCGCAAATCCCGGGTCGAACATGCGGAGGTTTCCGTAGACCGAGCTCCACGCCTCGCCCCACAGCTCCGCCGCGACGTTGCTCTCGTCCCGCCTTGCGGCGCGGAACCACAGCGTCGGACGTTCGACGCCGCCTCCCATCGGGTGCGCGGAGTGCTGAGGCACCGCGGCGTTGTGCTCGTTGGAGCCGATGAACACCGGGCGGAACGCGCCGTCCTCGCACTCTATAAGCGAGAGAGACGCGTTCGGGACTATCCCGCACTCGCCTATTTCCCGGTATATCCCGAGCCCCGTGAGCATCGCGCGTATCGCGACGCTGTGGCTCACGAGGCATATCGCGCCGCCCTCGTGGCGTGCCGTAAGGCGGCGCGCCGCCGCCGTCGTGCGCTCTATGAGGTCGCGGACGCTCTCCGCCCCGGGTGCGCGCCACGCGTCGTTCTGCGCGAAGCTCGCGGCGAGGTCGTAGTCCTCCCGCATACAGTTTCCCCAGGTGTAGTTTTCCCAGTCGCCCATCTGAAGCTCGCGGAGCCCCGGTTCTGGTATCACCGGCAGTCCGGAGGCACGGCGCGGAGCCTCCGCCGTCATCATCGTGCGGCGGAGGTCGCTTGAATATATCGCGTCGAGGCGAATGCCCTTCATCCTCCGCGCGAGGTTATCCACCTGCCGAAGCCCGGTTTCGGTGAGGTACGCGTCGTACCAGCCGTGCGAGCGGCGGTAGATGTTCCCCTCCGCCTCGGCGTGGCGGACGATGTATATTTTCGTCACCATGGCCGCACAGAGCCGGTGAGCTCGCGCACGGCGGCGACACCGTTCGTCTCGCAGAACTCCTCAAGCTCACTGCGGACACGGACGGCGGCGTACGGGTCTCCGAACAGCGCCGTTCCGACCGCGACGGCGGACGCGCCCGCCATCATCAGCTCGGCGGCGTCTGAACCGCTCGCGACGCCGCCCATGCCGAGGAGCGGCACCTTCACGGCGTTTGCGACCTGCCAGACCATCCTCACCGCGACGGGGAGGACGGCGGGGCCGCTCAGTCCGCCGGTGTTGTTCCTTATTATCGGGCGGCGGGTGCGGACGTCTATCCGCATCCCAAGGAGCGTGTTTATAAGCGACAGCGCGTCCGCGCCGGCGCTCTCGGCGGCGCGGGCTATCTCGGTTATGTCGGTGACGTTCGGCGAGAGCTTCGTCATTACCGGCACTTTCCCCGCCTTACGCTTCACCGCGTCGGTCGCGGCGGCGGCGGAGCGCGGGTCGGTGCCGAACGCCATCCCGCCCGCCTTGACGTTCGGGCAGGAGATGTTGACCTCTATCAGATCGACACCGGCGGCGCTGACCTTCTCCGAGAGCAGCGCGTACTCTTCAAGGGTGTTTCCCGAGATGTTCGCGATAATTTTTGTGTCAAATTTTCGTAGGAGCGGAACCTCCTCCGCGCAGAACGCGTCCACGCCGGGGTTCTGGAGCCCCACGGCGTTGAGTATGCCGGAGGGAGTCTCCGCTATCCTAGGGGACGGATTGCCGTCCCTGCGGGAGACGGTCGTGCCCTTGACGCAGATGCCTCCGAGCTCCGAGAGGTCGAAGAGCTCGCCGTACTCGTGGCCGAATCCGAAGGTTCCGGACGCGACGACTATCGGGTTTTTCAGCTCGACGCCCGCGAGCGTCACGCGCATGTCAGTCATCAAAGCACACCTCCTCCGCGCGGAACACCGGCCCGTCCTTGCAGACGCGGCCCATGTAAGTCCCGCCGTTGCCGTCTCTCAGCTTCACGGCGCAGACGAGGCATGCGCCGACGCCGCAGCCCATCCGCTCCTCGAGCGACACCTCGAGCGGGACGCCCGCCCCGGCGCAGACGCGCGCGCAGGCGCGGAGCATCGGCGCGGGGCCGCAGGCGAGCACGCGGTCATAGCGATGCTCCGCGAGCCGCTTTTCAAGGAGCGTATCGACGCGCCCGTGCGCGCCGAGCGTACCGTCGTCGGTCGCGATTTGAACCGTTCGGCAGACCTCGCTGAAATCGCCGAGGAGCATCGCGGCGGAGGCGGTGCGGAAGCCGACAATGGCGTCCGCAGATGCGGCGGACTTCGCCGCGTATATGAGCGGCGGCGTTCCTATCCCGCCGCCTACAACGAGGACGTTCCCCTCCGTATCGAACCCGCGACCGAGCGGGCCGAGTATGTCGAGCACGGTCATCGGCGCGCGCGAGGTGAGCCAATCGGTGCCCGCGCCGCGCCTGTCAACGATGAGGCGGAGTATCTCCCCGTCGAAGTCGCACACGCTTATCGGGCGGCGGAGCGTGAACCCCTCGCACTTGACGTGGACGAACTGTCCCGGCCGTGCGTCCTTCAGCTCGGGCGCGAGGACGCGGAGGTCGTGCGACGACTCGGTGAGCTTCGTATTTGAAAGCAGAGTACACTTATAGACATTCATATCCGTTTACCGCAGACCCCGCAAAATCACTGCATCATGACGTAGGCGTTGAGCTCGCGCTTCATCTTCGTGGCGGCCTCGCATGCGGCCTCGACGAAGTTCCTGCCGTCGTCATTCTTCTTCTGCCAGGCGCACATTATTCCGCGCGAGGAGTTGATTATCGCGCCGCGGCCTTCCTTGTCAAAGGCGCCCTCTATGTCCGCCGCCGTGCCGCCCTGCGCGCCGTAGCCCGGCACGAGGAAGAAGGTTCGCGGGCAGACCTGACGGAGCAGCTTCAACTCGTCCGGATAGGTCGCGCCGACGACCGCGCCGACGTTCGAGTAGCCGTACTCGCCCACGAAGTCCGCACCCCAGTTCTCCACGCGGGACGCCATCACGCGGTAGAGCGGACGGTCGCCCGCCATCATGTCCTGTATCTCTATAGCGCTCTTGTTGGAGGTCTTGACGAGCACGAAGATGCTCTTCTCGCCGCAGTACTTCGTAAACGGCTTTATTCCGTCGCTTCCGAGGTAGGCGTTGACGGTGAGGCCGTCCGCGTCGAAGGCACGGAGCGTCACACCCTCAAACTCTATCATGCCGAGATATGCTTCGGCGTAAGCGGTGGCGGTCGCGCCGATGTCGTTGCGCTTGCCGTCCACTATGACGTAGAGACCCTTCGACTTGGCGTAGTCTATCGTGCGCTTGAGAACGTCCACGCCGTCCGGACCGAGCACTTCATAGTACGCCGCCTGAGGCTTGACCGCCGGGACTATCTCCGAAAGGCCGTCTATGAGGCCGACGTTGAACTCCCAGACCGACTCGGCGGCGGCCTTGAGGGTGCGCCCGTACTTTTCGACGTTTGCCGTGCGGATGTGCGGCGGGACGTACTCGGGACGTGCGTCCAGTCCCGCGACGGTCGGGTTGCGCTTTTCGAGTATCAGCTTCTGGAGCCTTGATATGGACATATTACTTCCTCTCTTTCAACAGGCCGAAAAAATCTGCCGTTATTTTGTTATATTTTCCAAGTTCAGCGGACGAATACCGTTTTTCCGTTCACTATCGTCACGTTCGCCCTGCCGACGAATTCCATGCCGATAAACGGGGAATTCTTCGACTTGGAGCGTATGTCCTCCGCGCGGAGCGTCCACCGCTCGTCGGGGTCGATGAGCGTGATGTCGGCGGCGGAGCCGGGCTCGAGCGATGGCGCTTCCAATCCGAGGATCCTGTGCGGAGCCGCCGTGAGCTTTTCAAGGATCTTCTCGAGCGGGAGACGGCCGCGCAGTGCCGTCAGTGCACCGCCGACGAGCGTTTCGAGGCCGATGATGCCGTTCGGCGCGCTCTCGAGCGGACGCGCCTTCTCCTCTGCGGAGTGCGGCGCGTGGTCGGTGACGATGGCGTCTACCGTCCCGTCGCACACCGCGTCGAGCATGGCGGCGCGGTCGCG
>CANPWY010000030.1 GCA_947585215.1 uncultured Clostridia bacterium | reverse complement strand
CATGAGGTCATCGATCCGCCTGTCGGAAAAACAGCACCTTGCATGATATGTGTTCTTACTCAAAGGGTGAATGCTTATCGTGACAGATGCTTTGCGGTGCAGGACTATTCCGCGGCAATAGAAAATATGCTCCTTGCCATCGTTGAACTTGGGTATCAGAGCTGTTGGTACGAAGGTCATATTACGGATGAGGATCAAATCGGGCATAAAATAGCGGAGATATTGGATGTACCAGATGATTACGACTTGGTATGTATTTTGCCTGTCGGGATTGCGAAAGCCGAACCTACAGTGCCAAGGAAAAAGGCGTTTGAAGAGAGAGCGTGGTTTAATTCATTCAGAAACATATAATTAGATTCCGGTTTGACAGCTGACAAAACACAGAGCCATGACCGCCTGTCGGAGTGTCATGGCTCTGCCTGCTTTGCCTCTTGTAACTTCGGCGTTTTTCTGGTATAATCAGCAGGAATATGAAATCTCTGAGGTGGAAAATGTTCGAGCTTATCACGACCGACGGCGCGGCGCGCCGGGGACGGTACACTACGCCGCACGGCACGGTCGAAACGCCGGTTTTCATGAACGTCGGCACGCAGGCGGCGATAAAAGGCGCGCTCGACGCATTCGATCTCGAGAGCGTGGGATGTCAGGTGGAACTGTCAAACACCTACCATCTGCACCTCCGTCCCGGCGAAGAGACGGTGGCGGCGATGGGCGGCCTGCACGGCTTCATGCGCTGGCATCGCCCGATACTGACGGACAGCGGCGGGTTCCAGGTATTCTCGCTCGCGGAGCTGAGGAACATCCGCGAGGAGGGCGTCGAGTTCCGCTCGCACATAGACGGCAGAAGGATATTCATGAGCCCGGAGGGCAGCATGCGCATACAGTCCCGCCTAGGCTCGGACATAGCGATGGCGTTTGACGAGTGCGTGGAAAATCCTTCCCCACGCGAGTATGTAGTGCGCTCGGCCGAGCGGACGTACAGGTGGCTTGTGCGCTGCAAGACGGCGCTCGCGGACTTCAACTCCGCCGAGGACGCCGTGAACCCCAGTCAGGTGCTCTGGGGGATAAATCAGGGCGGGGCCTATGCCGACATCCGCGTGGAGCACATGAAGAAGATACGCGAGCTCGACCTTCCCGGCTACGCGATAGGTGGGCTCGCCGTCGGAGAGCCCACAGAGGTGATGTATGACATACTCGAGCACGTCTGCCCGGAGGCTCCCGCTGACCGTCCGCGCTACCTTATGGGCGTCGGCACGCCGTCAAACATCATCGAGGGCGTCGCGCGCGGCGTCGACTTCTTCGACTGCGTAATGCCCGCGCGGAATGCGCGCCACGCGCACGTCTACACCCTCGACGGACGGATAAACCTCCGCAACGCCGCCTACGAGCGGGACGAACGACCCATCGACGAGCACTGCGGCTGTTACACCTGCCGTCACTTCTCGCGCGCCTACCTACACCACCTCTTCAAGGCGGAGGAGATGCTTTCGATGCGGCTCGCCGTCATTCACAATCTCTACTTCTACAACTCGCTGATGGCGCGGATACGCGCCGCCATTGAGGCACACGAGTTCGAGGCGTTCCGCCGGGAGTGGTCCGAGCGGCTTGACAGGAGGCTTTACGCCTGAAAGAAAAGAATTTTCGCTTATACCCTTGCCAAACGTCCGCCGTTTGGCTATAATTAGAAGGTAAAACAAATATGAGGAGGTGACAAGCGATGCTTACAAAGATACTCACTCTTATGCTTACCGCGGGAGACGCCGCCACCGGCGCTGCGGCAGAGGGCGCCGCGCAGGGGCTCAATATCGGCTCCATACTGACGATGATACTTCCGTTCGGAATAATCATAGCGGTGTTCTATTTCATGCTGATACGCCCGGAGAACAAGCGTAAGAAGTCAATGCAGAAGATGCTGTCCGAGCTCGTCGTCGGAGATGAGGTGACTACGCGCGGCGGTCTCGTCGGCAAGATAGTCAAGATAAAGGACGACCGGCTGACCATTCAGTCCTCCGGCGCAGACGGTATGACCTTCCAGATAATGCGCTGGGCGGTCTCCTCCAAGGGCGCAAGCACAGAGGAAGCACAGTAGTTCACAAAAAACGGTTTGCGGGCTTTGCCCGCAAACCGTTTTTTGTGAAGCTGTCGGATAGGGCAAAGCCCTACCGACAGCATGCGCTCCGCTACGCGCCTCGATGGCTTCGCCGTCTTCGACGCGCGCTCCGCGCAGTACAAGGTCGGGACGTCGGCGCGAAGCGCCGAGGTCTGATGCGCCCGGTAGATGGTCGGATGCAGTATGGGTTCGCGGGCGCATTGTACACGCCGCCGAAATTTACGGATTAGAATCTATTTCGCGCCTGTCGGCGCGAAACTCTGCGAGGCAAGGGCTCTCAAACGGCGTTTCACGCTGTTTGGGAATATTGTACTTTTTTCCGCGCTGAGCGAATACCTTTAAGCAGGAAACTGTTTAGGGGTGATGAAAATGCGCGGTGAGGAAAAGAAGTCGTTCGACCTGAAGAAATTTGCCGTCTCCGCCGTGATAGGCGGGGCGTCCGGGACGCTTGCGGCACTGCTGATACTTATGGGCGCGGCGGCGCTGGTTCTTGGGGGAATGCTCGGAGACGGCGGCGTAGCCGTATACGTCGCGGCGGCGCTCGGTGCGCTCGTCGGAGGATTCATAACCGAGAAGAGAAGCAGGGCAGGGGCTCTGCCGTGCGCCGGAGCCGTTACGCTCGTCATGCTCATACTGCTCACGTGCGTGGGGCTCGCGCTGTACGAGGACTTTGAACTTACCGCCGGAGCGTTAAAGACAGCGGCGGCTCTGGCAGTCGGAAGCGTCGCCGGAGCGCTTCTCGGTTCGGGAGGAAAGGCAAAGCGAGTAAAGAGAAAATAGGGAAGCGGGACGACGCGAAGCGCCGTCCCGCTTTTGTCCTCTGTACGAATTTTTGGGAGAGGGGAAGGTTTTGGTCATTTTTACTGTTCAGGGTAAATGCGCCGATGCGCTTATATCTGGTTGTGCAAAGTTTTGAACAACTACATCTTGACAAAAAACGGCTCTTTTGAAGTTTACATAAATCAGTTTACATAATATAGGCGGCAGAATTTGGGCAAAACTCCGAAAATCCGCATGGCAGGCGGGTCACGCTTGATTTTGACGCAAAACAGTGGTATATTATGTATACGCTTTTATGTAAACTCCGCGAGCGTCGGTCCGGCATATCCCTTTTCCCCGCATCATACGATAGTGTGGGGGAGGGACGAGCTTTGAAGAAGATATTGCTTCGCCTTCGCGCCGCGTCCGACAGAGGAGGTCTCGGCGCGGCGGGTCTGGTGGTCTCGGCGGCGTTTATTATCGGGGCTCTCGCGGGAGGCATAGTCGCGGCATACGGCGGCCTGCTTCCGTCCGACGTTGTTCCGCAGCTCGGACGGGTCGGCACGGCAGATGCCGTGTGGGACGTGTTCTGTTATCCGACTCTTGCCCTGCTCTGTGGCTTCACACTTATCGGGTTTCTGCTCGAACCGCTGCTTGCGGCGGTGCGCGGGTTTCTTCTCGCGTTTGCCGCGACGGCGCTCGTGCGTCTCTACGGCCTTGCGGGACTGCTCCTGGCGCTTGCTACGGGCGCCGTCGGACTTGTGGTGGTAGTCCCGTGCTTTCTCTTTATCGCAGCGCGCGGGCTCTCGATGTCCGTGGCGATCGCAGGTGCGGTTGCGGGAAAGTACAAGGGCGCGAGGATATTCGGTTCGGTTTTTCTTGTCCGCATGGCCGGGATACTGCTGCTGCTCACAGCCGCAGTACTTGCGGAGGTATATCTGACGCCGTGGCTTGCCGGCCTCGCGTCGCGACTCATAAGCTAGTTTCGGAAAGAGGAAGTTAAAAATGCAGGTTCAGCAGCTCAGGAAATATGAGGTATATCTACGCGGCGCAAAGGGCGCCTCGGAGAATACGGTGGAGGCATACATGCGCGATCTCCGCCGTTTCGGGGAATGGCTCGGTACGCGCGGGGTGCGCAGCTTCTCCGCCGTAAAGCAGGAGCATGCGTCGGACTATATAGCTTACCTCGCCGCGAGCGGAAAGAGCCCGAGCACCGTTACACGGACGCTCGCCTCGCTGAAGTGCTTCTTTGCCTACCTCTGGTCGGCAGGGAAGTGCTCGCTGAACCCGTTTGACGGCATAACGCCGCCGAAAGCCGAGAAGAAGCAGCCGATGGTCCTCACTAGCGACGAGGTGGAGCTTCTTCTGAGCCAGCCCAAGCCGGTCGACTTCAAGGGCTACCGCGACCGCGCAATACTCGAACTGCTCTATGCGGCGGGAGTGCGCGTGAGCGAGCTTATAGCCATGGACCTCTCGGACGTTAACCTCAACGCGGGATTCGTGCGCGCGGGGGAGTCCGAGCACGGGAGAATGATACCCATATACTCGAGCGCCGTCACCGCAATTAGCGACTATATAAAGTGCGCCCGCTCCAAGATCGCCGTCATGCCCGGTGAGACCGCGCTTTTCGTCAACTCGGGCGGCACGCGCATGACGCGGCAAGGGCTCTGGAAGATACTCAAAAAGTATCAGGAGCAGACAAAGCTCGGCAAGGACATAACGCCGCAGACGCTCCGCCACTCGCTTGCGACGCACATGCTCCAGAACGGCGCCGATCTCGGTACGGTGCAGGAGATTCTGGGGCACACCGACAAGGCGTCCACCCAGTTCTACGCGCAGATGCTCATGCGCGGCCTGAGAGACGCGTACAACCGCTACCATCCCCGCGCTTGACTTTTCCGCGATGTAATGGTATCCTAATCAGAGAAGTATGAACTTGCCTCGGCAGGTGCGACAAACGAATACGGTGCGGCGTCCGCGCCGCCCGCGACGCTGCGCGGGCGTGCGGCCGCCGGGTGAGCTTGGGGCGTGACGAAGCGCCCCAAACCTTTATCCGAACCGTCGGAGGCTTTTACGGGAGGGTGGAGCTTATGGGCCTTTTTTCCAACGATATATGGTCAAAGCCCGGAAAGGGAGTTGACAAGGACGAACCGCAGAAGAACGCGTTTTTCCACTTCTGGGAGCTTGTCGGGCGGAAGTTTTTCCGCCTTGTGGCGTTCAATGTGTTCTATTTTATATGCCTGCTTCCGGTGATAGTGGCGGTGTACGGAGTGTTTTACACGTGGCTCGCGAATATCTCCGGCGTAGGGGCGGATGAGGCGGTGAACCTTCCGGTGCTTCCCGGAATGCTCAGCCTGCTTTATACCTATGTTCCGAGCGTTTTGCACATTCCGCTCCTCATAATTTCGCTTCTCATATACGGACCGGCGACGATGGGGCTTACCTACATCCTGCGGAACTTCGTCCGAGAGGAGCACGCCTGGACAAGCGACTTCTTCTCGCGTGCGCTCTCCAACTGGAAGCAGGGACTGTTCTTCGGGATACTCGACATCATCGCCGCATTCATCATGTATGTGAACTGGAACTACTCCGCTCTCTCCGGCGAGGAGGTCGGAGCGTTTGCGATAGTCATACGCGGCGTGACGACGGTGCTCTTCATCTACTACCTCTTTATGCGCAACTACTTCTATCAGCTCGCCGTGACCGTAAGTCTGAATGTCCGGCAGATAATCAAGAACGCCGCGATATTCGGCATCGTCGGTCTGGGTCGGAACTTCCTCGCGCTGATCTGCGTCGCGTCGATAGTCTTCGTCTCGACGATGCTTCACTCGCTCGTGGAACTGCTTGCCGTGCCGCTCATCATGTTCTCGCTTGCGGGGTTTGCCGCCGTCTACTGCACGTATCCCATAACCGACAAGTATATCGTACAGCCCGCGCTCGCGGAGGAACGGAAGAACGAGGAGCGGATAGGCTTTGACGACCTCGAACCCGCCGTCCTGCCGCCGGAGCTCGGTGGTCCCGGCGCAGGCGCTCTCGGCCCGAGAGACGTGGCGGAAAGAAGCGCCGCTCCCGCAAATCCCGAAGATACTCCCACGGACGCGGCTCCGGAAGGTACGGAGGCAGAGAAAGCCGAAGGGGAGACCCCGTCGGAGAATGAGGACACGCCCACAGAGCCCGACGGTTCCGAAACAAAGGACGAAAACGCTTGACATGGAGTGCGCTCCATATTGTATGATACCTTTATACACCAAGAGCAAAAGGAGAGACCGGAAATGAAGGAAATAGTGCTCGGCTCGACAGGAATAAGGACGCCGCAGAACGCGTTCGGCGCGCTTCCCATTCAGCGCGACGATACCGAGACGGCGGTGAAGCTTCTCCGCAAGGCGTACGAGGGAGGGATGACCTTCTTTGACACCGCGCGCGCCTACTCGGACAGCGAGGAGAAGCTGGGGATCGCGTTCAAGGGTATGCGCGACAAGATATTCATCGCCACAAAGACTATGGCGCACACGCCGGAGCAGTTTTGGAGTCAGCTCGATGAGTCGCTTGCAAAGCTCGGCACCGACTATGTGGATATATACCAGTTCCACTGCGCCGGCCGCGTGTACCGTCCGGGCGACGGGACCGGCATGTACGAGTGCATGCAGGAGGCAAAGAAGCAGGGGAAGATCCGTCACATCGGCATCACCGCGCACCTGATAGCCGTCGCGGAGGAGGCGGTCGAGTCCGGCCTGTACGAGACGCTTCAGTACCCGTTCAGCTATCTCTCCATCGACCGCGAGATAGAGCTCGTGAAAAAGACCGAGCAGGCGAATATGGGCTTTATCGCGATGAAGTCGCTTGCCGGCGGACTTATTACGCGCTCGGACGTTGCGTTCGCGTTTGCGGGGCAGTACCCCGTACTTCCGATATGGGGCGTACAGCGCGAGCATGAGCTCGACGAGTTCCTCAGCTACTTCGAGAAGCCGCCGGTCTTTACCGACGAGATGCGGGACTTTGTCGAGCAGGAGAAGAAGGAGCTCGCGGGCGACTTCTGCCGCGGCTGCGGCTACTGCATGCCGTGCCCCGTGGGCATACAGATAAACACGGCGGCGAGGATGTCGCTTCTCATACGCCGCGCCCCGTCCGCGGGACAGCTCACGCCGCAGGCGCAGGCGATGATGGAGAACATCGAAAACTGCCTCGAATGCGGACAATGCAAGTCGAAGTGTCCGTATCAGCTCGATACGCCTACACTGCTCAAGAAAAACCTCGCGGATTACAGAAGGATACTTGCGGGGGAGGTAAGCGTAAATTAAAGCGGTTTATCATAAAAAACAGGCAGGAAACTTTGTTTCTCGCCCAAATCGGCGTCAGAAAACAAACGGCAACACAGAAAGCAAAAACACTTTCTGCGTTGCCGTTCTTTTTTGTTCATAAAGTTGGCGGTACAGTTGAAGAGGGTGAACAACGAGTGATATTTAGAAATTCTCTTGACATATATTACGGTTAGTGATATATTTATTACGGTAACCGTAGTAAAGGAGGCGTAGAATTGCGTGACAATATAAAGGGCGGCGCACTTACTGAAGTAACATTTTTTGTTTTGCTTTCGGTTTATCGGCCGAGGCACGGGTACGCGATCATGCAGTTTATTGAAGAAAAAACGAACGGTCGGTTGGCGCTTGGAGCAGGAACGCTGTATGGTGCACTCACATCTCTAGAAGAGAAAGGGTGGATCATACCGTGCGGCAATGCAGGCGGACGAAAAAAAGAATATCTCATCACAGAAGCAGGAAAAGAGATCTGCAATAAAGAAATTCTTCGATTAAAAGAACTGGTCAAAATCGCCGAGGATATTATGGGGGAAAAATATGAGTAAGAAATATTATCGTTTCTTTTGGGGCTTTTTGAAAAGACAGGAAAACTGGCTGAATCAAATGGCGGATAAAGGCTGCCGTCTGATTCGTACAGGGAGGGCATGGTATGAGTTTGCGGAGTGCGAACCGGGGAAATATCGCTACGCGGTAGAATTTGTCGGAGAAAAATCGAAACAAAGTGCCACAGAATATGCGTCTTTTTTGGAGGATTTCGGCTATCGTGTGTTATTTAAGAATTTGAATCTTGATTATTCCGTGGGAAAAGCTATTTTTCGCCCATGGGCAAAAAAGGGCGGTAAGATCGCAACGACCGGAGGCTCTTACAACAAAGAGCTCCTCATTGTAGAAAAGGAAAACGACGGAAAACCGTTTGAGTTGCACACTACCGACGAGGACATCCGAGAATACAAAAAGACCATTCGCAAACCCTGGATTTTTTCTATCGTTACCGTCCTTAGTGTCATTTTAATATGCTTTGGAACCATTTTTGTGACAAGAACTTTAGGCATTGAAAGCAGCAGAAGTGCAATAAGGATCGGTTATGTCGGCAGCGAAGGGTATAGCAGCTGGACAGGCCGATATAGCTCTCTTGACGGAACCATGAAGAAAAGCATTCATCCGAAGACGGATATGTTACATATTGATGTAACGACCGACGGCGGCACGATCTCAATTGAAATACAGGATGCGGATGGGAATGTCATTTTTGATGAGCACGATATCGGAACCGAATCTTTTGATGTGGCCGTGTCCGGAAAGGTTGTTGTCAGAATTATAGCTGACAGTCATAAAGGCAGTTTTTCCATAGAATAAGAACGCATATAGAGGATTCGATTTTGAGCAAATTTTATTTCTCGTCGTCCTTCGGCGCGGACGCATGGCGCTTCACATTGGCGAGCGGATTTGCGTCCGCCGCGTAGCGCAAATCCTCGCTTGCGACGTGGGTGTATATCTGCGTCGTGTTCAGGTTCTCGTGGCCGAGCACCTCTTGAAGCGTCCGCACATCGACGCCGTTGCGGTGCATCAGCGTAGCCGCCGTGTGACGGAGCTTGTGCGAGGAGTACTTCGAGGCGTCGAGCCCGGCCTTCAGCAGGGTGCGCTTGACCATGGCGTGTACTGCGTCGGTGGAGACGCGGCGATGACGCCGCGCGGACACAAACAGAGCAGCGCGGTGCGGCCCCTCGAGCGTTATGCCGGAGCGGACGGCGAGCCAGTCGTTTATGGCGTCCACACAGGCGTCGTTGAGATAGACCGTGCGCTCCTTGTTGCCCTTGCCGAGCACGCGGAGCGTGTCGCCGTTGATGTCCGAGACGTTCAGCCCCACGAGCTCGGATATCCGCAGCCCGCAGTTGAGGAATATGACGAGTATGCAGTAGTCGCGCTCGCGGTTCTCACCGTCCACGGCGTTCAGGAGCGCGATGCTCTCGTCGACCGTCAGATAGCGGGGGAGGGACTGCTTCAGCTTCGGGGAGTCCAGTCCCTGTATCGGATTTTCCTCGAGGAGCTGAGCCTTCACCGTCAGATACTTGTAAAACGAGCGCAGGGACGATATCTTGCGGGAACGGCTCACCGCGTTCAGACCGGAGCCGGACTCGGGCGAGTTGTGGCGGCGCTCGCGGTCGCGGCTGAGATAGCTCATAAAGCCGTAGACGTCCGCAAGCGTCACAGACGCCGCGAGCGGAAGGTCTACGTCGTCGACGGGGATGTTCTCAAACGGAGTATCCTCCGGGACGAGGCCGCGCGAGAGCTTCAGGTATCGGAAGAACGTGCGCAGGTCGAGAAAGTATTCGTTGACGGTGAGCTTCGAGTGGCCGCGTATCGTCTCGTGGTATGTAAGAAAGTCGCGTATCAGCGGCGACGCTTCCTTGCGGTAGTCCATAGTTTGACCTCCTAGGACGGTTTGTCCGCCGGTGCAGCCCGGGGAAGGGGCTGCTTGCTTACATAGATAGTCTAACACACAAAAACACATTTGTCAACAAAATAAAAATTTTGTTGAATTGAGAGGAGGGTAAAACCACTTTTGGAGCGTCTAAAGCCCTCTCAACCTCTCTTGGGGTCTCTCGGAGGCCATTAGGGACTCTCGAATCTCGCTCGGAGTATATCAATCTCTCGTACTATTTCAACCGTCCGAAGCGTGTTCCGCCGTGAGCTGCACACTTCACCATATTTATTGAGGAGCTTTCAGAATTCGCCCGTCGCGCATTTCGGCGACCCGCGTCTCGGTTTCTCAATGACTTTTAAGTTCATCGCCTTCGACGGGCCGTCGTATGCGCCGGCCGTCGATCGCTGTGCCGTCATGCGACCGCGCCGTTTCTATCTCGGGCTGGAGCCAACGGCGAGCGGCAAAACAGAGCCTACGTCATACAGCGGCTCTTCCGTCAGCTCCAGCGGGCGCACGCCGTGACGCTCAAGGAAGCTATGTATCCTGTCTGCATCCGGATGACCGTCGAGCCGTCCGGTGAACGCCAGAACGTCCGGAGCGAGCAAGCCGGACGCGCCGCCGATAAATCCGCTGTCGTAGCCGTCAAGACTTACATGTCCCGGGCTTATCCTCAGTACGTCGACGCCGTGAGCCTCGAGCGCGGACGCCAGTCCCGCGTCCGCCGTGATGGCGGCGCGGCGGCTCACGACGCACACCGAGCACTTTGCGTACCCCTGCCGAACGTCGATAAATTCGACTCCCCTGCGGTACAAATGTTCGAGAAGGACAGAACACGCCGCAGATCGTTTTCCGTAGGCGTATCCGCCGAGACGCAGTACGTTCAGCGCGACGTCATTCGGATACTGCGGTGAAAGTTCGATATTCAGGTCAATTATTTCGACATTTTCCAGCTTTTCTACCTCTTTTCGGGATGATTTCAGTATTATCCACTGATTTTCACCCAGATGGTGCGCCGTCATGTCGGCATGATACGCCACTCTTTCGTCAAGACCTCTCCCCGCCCCGAGCGTCACGGCGGTGACGCCGAGGCGTTCGAGTGCCGGAGCGAGCTTATCGGCGTACTTTTCCCCGAGAAGCACATGGGTAACTTTTTCGTCGGGAATATTCGGTTCTTTGACAAATTTCAGCATATTTATATCTCCCGCAAAGCCTCTATCGGGTCTATTTTGGATGCTCTCACCGCCGGCAGGACGCCGAACAGCGCCCCGCAGCACGCCGCCACGGCCACGGCCGCCGCAATATACCGCAGATCCGGCACGAGGTCGAGCGAGAACATCCTTCCCGCGACATACAGCGCGGCGTGTGCTGCGGCGGCTCCGACCGCCGCGCCAAGCGTTGAGATGACGCCCGCCTCGACGATGAAACCGAGAACTATGTCGCGCCGCCTCGCGCCAAGCGACATATATATGCCGACCTCTCTGCGCCGCTCGGCCGCTGTCGAGAGCATGGTGTTCATGATACCGATGCACGCAATCAGCACGGAGATCCCGCCGACGGCGGTGATAAACAGTCCCACGCTCCGCGTTACGCCGTTGATGTCCTCGCGGAGTCCGCTGATGTCCTCACTTCTGAGAGAGTTTGGCGCGGCGTGGACGCGCTCGAGAAGCGCTATCACGTTCTCGACCGCCGCAGGGTCGTCGGAACCTATGAGCAACTGATCCGCGCCGTCCTTGCCGCACATCTCGGAGAGCGTGCTTATCGGGACGTAGAAAAAGTGCGGAAGCGCGTCTCCGAGAAGCGGCAGCATGCCGCCGTTCTGCGAGCTTATCACGCCGACGACCGTAAACTCCCGCGACGAACCCGCCGTGAGCGTCATGGTCTTCCCGACGATGTTTGCGCGTCCGTAGACGGTCTCCGCAAACTCCTCGTCAACTACGACGACGTTTGCGCTTCCGCGCAGGTCGCTTTCGTCACAGAACCGTCCGTAGAGCAGCTCGACGTCAAGCAGGTCTCCGAGCCCCGCGCCGGTGCCGAATATGACGGCGTTCCCCTGCCAGTTCTTCATCGTGTACGAACCATATCTTATCACGACGGCGAGGGCGTTGTCTACCCCCTCGACCTCTTTCATTACCGTGACGGCGTCGGATACGTCGAGACGCAGACCCTCGTCCGCCGCGACCTTCTTCGGATAGACGCTGACGCCGCTTATCCCGAGCGCGTCGAGCTGCTCGGAGACGGCGCTCTGTGCAAACATCCCCACGGCGAACACCAGTATAGTCGCCGCGACGCTCACGGCAGCGGCAAATACGGTGAGCGCCGTCCGGAGCCTTCCGCGAAAGGCGTTGAGAAGCGAGAATCGAAGTATGTCGCGCGCCTTCATCCTTCCGCCTCCACCGGCGCGCCGTTATACAGCTCGCCTTCCGCGCTGACTATTACCGTCTCGCCCGGTGCGACGCCGGAGAGTATCTCCACCTGCGCGCCGAACTCCTCACCGGAGGTCACATAACAGAGCCGCGCCGTGCCGTCCGCGAGGACGTAGACGTACTCGCGGTCGTTCTTGTCCTGTCCTATCGCTTCAAACGGGAGAAGCAGCATACCGGTTCGCCGCTCAGCGTAAATCACGGCGGAGGCGGAGGCTCCGGGAACGGCGCCGTCCGGAGAGTACAGCTCGAGCACGGCTTCGCAGTACCGCGCGGACGTGCCCGTGATGCCGCCCGAGCCGCGCACCACCGGCGAGACTTCTATGACCACCGCGTCGTATTTCACGCCGCCGCTTGTCACCGAGGCGGGCATCCCGACCTCGACGAGCCCCGTATACTCCTCGCCGAGGCGCACCCTCGCGCGTATCCGGCTGACGTCGCTCACCTCGGCTATCGCCTCGAACGGAGACGCCTGCTCGCCTTCCGCCACGGAGAGCCGCGTGAGGACGCCGTCAAACGGACTTACAAGCTCCCGCTCGGCAAGGGCATCGGCAAAGACGGAGCCTTCCGCCGCGCCGCCGTCGAGAAGTGACGCGAGGTCCGTCTCCGATACAAGCTCCTCCAAAGCGGACGCCGGCTCGTCCGCCGGCCGAAGCGTCATTATCACCTGACCCTCCGCTACCTCGTCGCCGACGTTTAAGTATATCCGTTCCGCCTCCGCGTAGCCGCGGACGCCGAGCCTGCGGACGCGGTACGCTTCGAGCGTGCCGTCGCCAGATACGCTTATCAGGCGGGACGTCGTCACCGCCTCGGCGGTCTCGACCCGTATCGGCTCCGGCTCCTCCGAAAGAGAAGAAAAAAGGAACATAGCGGCGGCCGCAGCCGCGACGGGAATAAAAAGAGCGCTCTTTTTCATAACTTCTCCAAACTCACAGGAATTTTTTCAGCGCCGTGAGGCAAGCTAATAACGGCTTCAAGGGGGTGGGAACGGTGATAGAGTGTTCAAACAAGTGCGTCTACCAGCAGGACGGCGTCTGCACGCTTTCGATGGCCGCGCCGCCGGGCATCGGCGGAAGCGACTGTATCCATTATGTCCCGAGCGAGCCCGATCAACACGCCGAAGGACAAAAAAATACCACCGACGACGAGTGGTATTTCTGAAAAGAGCTCACCGTGAATTCTTCACGGTGAGCTCTTTATCTTCGGTTGGGGCTTGTTACAGCCGCTTGAGGAAAACAAGCACCTCGCGCTTTCCTTCTTTGTACATCGAGTTATCGGACGGAATATCCGTACGCTCGACAAATTCACAGCCCGCAAGCTCGCAGGTGCGTTTAGACGCCGGGTTTGAAGGGTCGCAGGTGATGTAGACTCTGTCCATGCCTTTCTCCTTCGCGAGCCGGAAAAGCAGGAGACACGCTTTCGCGGCGTACCTGTTCCCGCGAAATGACGCGTCGATGTGGTAGCCGATGTTTCCGCCGTAGTAGGTCGAGTAGTACGCGTCCCTGCCGCTGTGACCCACGCGCAGGTCACAGCCGCCGACCTCCTCGTCGTCCGAGCAGCGGCAGACGGTGAATATGAACGCCGGTACGCGTCCGGTGTCGTCATCCCGGCCGACGGTGCGGTCAAGGCGGAGATATATCTCTCCGTCGTTCAGAACAGTTGCAAATTCGCTCATGTCACGCCGCCTTCTCCCGTCCGCCAAACCGGAACAAAATTATCGACCAGCATATCAGCGCGAGCCCCGCGACGCCGGTAAAGACCGTGCGCGCCTCGAATATGCCGACCTCGATGTCCGATGAGCAGTATATCCCTGCGTCATACAGCGCTATGTCGTTTGCGAGAAGCGTCCGCTCCGCGGGCGTCATGGCGCGCGCCGCGCCGTTCTCGCCGCCGATTGTGCAGTCAGCCGGTTCACCGTCGGGAAGAACTGCCTCTATCGCGCGGAGCAGGTCCGCCGTCTTTACATACAGCCGCTCTCCCGGCTCCTCCCCGCTCTTCACGAACGGACGGACGCAGCGCCAGCCGTCCGACGCGGGCAGGCTCCGCTCGCCGTAGACGTTTTCGGCGTCCTCGGAGAATCCTGCGGCGAGGTACTCTCCCGGCTCGAGCGTGAGGACCGCCGCGCCGCCCGGACGGTCGTAGTAGCTGAGACTTCTCTCAAGCGTGAAGACCCCGCCCTCTATATCCTCAAAGTCCGGCGCAGGCGCGCCCGCAAAGACATCCGGCGATGCAGGGTCGTATGCCGCGCCGGAGGGTTCAAATCCCTCGCGCAGCAGAGAATTCCAGCGTGAAAGCTGAAATACTCGCGCGGCGGAAAGAATGGCCGCAAATATCGCGACCACCATCATTATAGCCGGCAGAGCGGACTGTGAGCGTACCTTCATCGGGCGAGCCTCCCAAACATCGTATATTGTAAATATTATATCACTTCATTAGGGAGGCTTCAAGTGTTCACTCGCCGAGCCTGTCCTGCACTATGAGCGCCGAGAGGAGCGCAAGAAGCAGGACGGACGAGCCCACCGAGCAAAATTCGCAGGCGGCATGACGAAGCGCAAATTCCGCTTGAAAAATTGCCGTTTCGGTGTATAATAGAAATATGTAAGCGATAAACATCGCAAGTGAGGCAAATTGAAGTCCCCTTTTTGCTATCCACAACGCAAGCTCCGAGGATTTTCTTTTGATTTTCATAGAAAGCGCACTCTCCTTTCCTGTACAGAAAACATTATATCAGAATTTTTGCGGTATTGAAACCGCCGAATATTGGAGGTTTTGGCTATGAAATGTCCCTTTTGCGGTCACACCGACAGCAAGGTCGTTGATTCCCGGCCCACCGAGGACGGGAGCATCCGCCGCCGCCGCGAATGTCTCGAATGTTCGAGGCGCTTCACTACATACGAAAAAGTGGAGAGCATGCCGATAATCGTCATCAAGCGGGACGGTTCGCGCGAGGCGTTCTCGCGTGAGAAGGTCCTGAACGCCATGCTCCGCGCCTTTGAGAAGCGCTCGGTGACGCTTGACGTTCTGAACGCCGCCGTGAGCAACATCGAGCAGAGCCTTCAGAACAGTCTCGTGCGCGAGGCTACGTCGCAGGAGATCGGCGAAATGGTCCTCGGCGAGCTGAGAAAGATAGACGAGGTCGCGTACGTGCGCTTCGCCTCGGTCTACCGCCAGTTCAAGGACGTAGACAGCTTCCTGCGCGAGATAAAGGCTCTGACCTCTGACGAAAACAGGTAAGGAAGTGACGGTATGACAAAGGAAATATACCTCGCCGGAGGGTGCTTCTGGGGCTGCCAGAAGTACTTTGACCTCATCCCCGGAGTGCTTGAGACGACCGTCGGCTACGCCAACGGTCCGACGGAAAATCCAACCTATGAGCAGGTCAAGCACGAACACACCGGCCACGCCGAGACGGTATATGTGAAGTATGACCCGGAGCGGCTCACGCTCGAGACACTGCTGCGCAAATACTTTGCCGTTATAGATCCCACTGCCGTGAACCATCAGGGCGAGGACTACGGCATACAGTACCGCACCGGCATATATTACACCGACCCCTCGGACGCGGAGACGGCGGAGCGTATGCTCTCCGAGCTCGCCGGCGGGTATGACAAGCCTCTTGCCGTGGAGCTGAAGCCGCTCGAGAACTTCTACCCCGCCGAGGAGTACCACCAGAAATATCTCGAGAAGAACCCCGGCGGCTACTGCCACATACATTTTGACTGAGGAACGCTATATGGATATAGAATACAGGGAATTTGAAACCAAGCGAGAGACCTACGCCTACATCAACGGGAACGCAGCAAAGATCACGGCCGAGACTGATGACGTCGTCGCCGTACTCGCAAACATTTCCGCACTGCTCAAGATGGAACTCCGCGACACGAACTGGGCGGGCTTCTACCTTATGAAGGACGGCGTTTTGATACTCGGACCGTTCCAGGGCAAGCCCGCAGTCGTGCGGATAGAGCCGGGCTCCGGGGTGTGCGGAACGGCTGTCGCGGAGAACCGCGCGCAGATAGTCGAGGACGTGCATAAGTGCACAAACCACATCGCCTGTGACGCGGCGTCCTCCTCCGAGATAGTCGTGCCGATATACGCGGCAGGGGAGCTGTTCGGCGTCATCGACATAGACAGTCCTTACACCGGAACATTTGACGGTGAAGATCTCGCGGGTCTCACCGAAACGGCAAGGATATTGGGAGATTTCCTTGGTAAAACAAGCAGGTAACTTTACAATCCTTTGCTTCTGTAAAGGATTTTATTTGACAGCGGTTTTGCTAAATTTAGCGGACAAAGTACACAGGATACTCTTG
>CANPWY010000029.1 GCA_947585215.1 uncultured Clostridia bacterium | reverse complement strand
CCGTAGGTGTCAGCTATGAGCTTACGTCCGGTGAGGCCGGAGTCGCCGTGCGGGCCGCCCACGACAAAGCGCCCGGTGGGGTTGATGTATATTTTGGTGTTCGCGTCGATAAGCTCCGCCGGTATGACCCTGCGTATCACCTCAGCCTCTATCCCCTCGCGAAGGGTCTCAAGCGAGACCTCCGCCGAGTGCTGGCTGGAGACGACTATCGCCTCTATCCGCTTCACGACATGTCCGTCGCCGTACTCGACCGTCACCTGCGTCTTGCCGTCCGGACGGAGGAAATCGAGCGCTCCGGTCTTGCGCGCCTCGGTGAGGCGGCGGGAGAGCTTGTGCGCGTAGGCTATCGGGGCGGGCATCAGCTCGGGGGTCTCGCGCGTGGCGCAGCCGAACATCATTCCCTGATCCCCCGCGCCGATGAGGTCGTACCTGTCCGCGCCGGACGCCTTGTACTCGAGCGACCTGTCCACGCCGAGGGCTATGTCCGGGCTCTGCTCGTCTATCGTCGTGAGCACCGCGCAGGTGCTCGCGTCGAAGCCTATCGAGGGGTCGTTGTAGCCTATCTCGCCTATCGTGCGGCGGACTATCGAGGGTATGTCGACATAGCACTCGGTGCTTATCTCGCCCATGACGAGCGCCATGCCGGTGGTGACTATGCTCTCACAGGCGACGCGGGCGTTTTTGTCCTTTGCGATTATTTCGTCGAGGACGGCGTCCGCTATGCGGTCGCAGACCTTGTCGGGGTGACCCTCCGTCACCGACTCGGAGGTGAAGAACTTGCTCATTATATACTTCCTTTCAAAATTATTACAGCAAAAAAGCTCCCGAAGGAGCTTTGTCCGTTGTCGTTGCATCGCTCCTTATCGCTGTAAGCCGAACCACCTTTCCCATGAGGGAGGTTGGTGTGGGGTCATCGAGCTTACCCTCTCGCCCACTCTTGATAAGATATGACCGTCCGAAAAGCGCGCGCCTTTCGGGCGTTTTTATGGGTCGCCTTTTGCGGCAGGACAGATTATAACACATTCCGCTGGATAATGCAACACTTTTTGCGCGTATTTATCCTTGCAAATGCGCCCCTTTTGCGATATGATAAGGGGTAATGATTTTTGAGGGGTTGATTATCGGATGGACGAACGGCGCATAGGCGTATTCGATTCCGGGCTCGGCGGACTCACCGGTCTCAGGCGGCTCATGAAACTTTTGCCGGGCGAGGACGTCATATACTTCGGAGACACCGGCCGCGTCCCCTACGGGGGACGGAGCGCGGCGACGATAGCGCGCTACACCCGTCAGGACATACATTTTCTCGAGAGCTTCTCGGTAAAGGCGATACTCGTCGCCTGCAACACCGCGAGCACCGTCCTGCCGCAGCTCGGCGGCTTCGACATACCGGTGCTCGGCGTCATAGAGCCCGCGGCGGAGGCCGCGCTCCGCGCGACAAGGAACGGGCGCGTCGGCGTGATAGGCACCGCCGCGACCGTCCGGAGCCGTGCATACGAGCGCGCGCTCATGGGGCGCGCGGAGACGCTTGCCGTCCCCTGTCCGCTGTTTGTCCCGCTCGTGGAGAACGGTCACTTCCGCCCGGGCGACATTGTCATAGAGACGGTGGCGCGGGAGTACCTCGAGCCGATGCGGGACTTCGGCTGTGACACGCTCATACTCGGATGCACGCACTATCCCCTGCTCCGCGGTGTCATCGGCGAGATGCTTCCGGGGGTGGAGCTCATCGACTCTGGCGCGGCGGCGGCGGAGCGGATGGCGGCGCTCATACGCTCGCGCGGCCTCGAGAGCAGCAGAGAGAGCGGGTCGGTCGAGTACCACCTCAGCGACGACCCGGAGGGCTTCGAGCGCCTTGCCTCGGTGTTTATGGAGAGCCGCGTCACGGCCGGCGCAAAAAAGGTGGATATCGAGGCATATTAAGTTTACAATTTAGGCGAGATATGCTATAATAGCCGCAAAGCGGCTATCGCGGCGAATCGCGCTCGCTGCGCTCGCTTACCAATTCGCCGCGAGAACGCTCCGCTTCGCGCCTCGACGGCTTTGCCGTCTTCGACGCGCGCTCCGCGCAAAGTATTTTCGGCGTCGTACACGCCGCCGCCGAAAATGGATTTGACTTTATTCGCCGCCTGCCGGCGGCGAACTCGCGAGACTTACTTTTTGCGGCAGACATTTTTTGAGTTTTGACCGTGCGGGACGCTTCACCGCACGGAAACACGTTTCGGAGGATCAACAGATGAATCTCAGTTCCAACGCACTTGTTACCATACGCTCGAGCCAGCTCGGCGAAAGCGGCCCGGACTCGCTCGAGATGATGGTCGGCGGGCTCTACGAGTTCTCTCCCGGCGGATGCCGGTTAAACTACAACGAGGTCGACCCGGACGACGGAAGCAAGACCTCGACCGAGCTCACCACGAGCCCGGACAGCCGAGTAGTCACCGTCAACCGCACCGGCGAGATAAGCACCCACATGGTCTTCGAGCAGGGCAAGCGGCACGTCGTCTACTACGACACGATGTACGGCTCTCTGCTCGTCGGCATCAGCACGCACCGCCTCTCCGCCGACGTCGGCGAGGAGGGCGGAAAGATCGCCGTGGAGTACGCGGTGGAGATAGACAGCGCCGTCGCAAACGAGATAAAGCTCGAAATAGACATCTCACGCTCGAATATGCAGAGCTGAGAGAAGAAAGAAAACATCGGAGGTATAAAGATGTCCCACACTAACATGGTGGAAAAGGCAAAGAGCGAGCTCTGCGCGCTCGTGCGCTCCGCCTACGAGAAGGCCGTCCGGGACGGAGTCCTGAAGGACTCGCCCGACATAACGATAGCGGCAGAGATCCCGCGCGACCTCGCCAACGGCGACTACGCCACGTCCTTCGCGCTCGCGGCGGCAAAGAAGCTCGGCAGGAGTCCGCGCGACATAGCGGCGGCGGTGCTCGAACGGCTCGACCTCGAGGGCAGCTGTTTCCGCTCGGCGGAGACGGCTGGCCCCGGCTTCATCAACTTCCGTCTGCGCGATGAGTGGTTCTCCGACGTCGTCGCCGCCGTCCGGCGCGAGGGCGCGGACTACGGCCGCTCGAACGACGGCGAGGGACGCACGGTGCAGGTCGAGTTCGTGTCCGCGAACCCCACCGGCCCGATGACGATAGGCAACGCTCGCGGCGGCGTCCTCGGCGACACGCTCGCGGCAGTGCTCGACTTCACCGGCTGGAAGGTCACGCGCGAGTTCTATCTGAACGACGCAGGCAACCAGATAGTCCGCTTCGGCCGCTCGCTCGACGCGCGCTACCGTCAGCTCATCCTCGGCGAGGACAAGGTAGAGATGCCGGAGGACTGCTACCTCGGCCTCGATATAGTCGACCTCGCGCAGGAGTACCGCGCGGAGCACGGCGACGCGCTCATGGATAAGCCCGAGCAGGAGCGGCTCGATACGCTCGTCGCGTTCGCCCTCCCCCGCAACGTCGCGCGGATGAAGCGCGACCTCGAACGGTACGGGATACACTACGACGTATGGTTCAGCGAGACGAGCCTGCACGAGTCGGGCTACGTCGCGGAGACTATAGACATCATCAAAAAGGGCGGCTATACCTATGAAAAGGACGGCGCGCTCTGGCTGAAGGGCACCGAGCTTGGCCTTGAGAAGGACGAGGTCCTCGTCCGCTCGAACGGTCTCTACACCTACTACGCGGTGGACATAGCCTACCACCGCAACAAGTTCATAAAGCGCGGCTTTGACCGCGTCATTGACGCGCTCGGCGCCGACCACCACGGCCACACGATACGCTTCAAGGCGGGACTTCAGGCGATAGGCGTGGACACGTCTAAGCTTGACTTCCTGCTCTTCCAGTTTGTCATGCTCTACCGCGAGGGCGAGCTTGTGAAGGTCTCGAAGCGCTCCGGACGGGCTCTCAGCCTTGCCGACCTGCTCGACGAGGTGCCGCGCGACGCTGTGCGCTTCCTCTTCAATATGCAGACGGCAAACTCCGTAATCGACTTTGACCTCGACCTCGCCGTAAAGCAGACGAACGAGAACCCGGTCTACTACGTCCAGTATGCTCACGCGCGCATCTCGAGCCTCATCGCGGCGCTCGAGGCGGACGGGCTCCGTCCCGCTGACGCGCCGGACGCCTCCCTGCTCTCCACGCCGGAGGAGCGTGCGCTTATCCGGCTGCTCGCGAACTTCCCCGAGCAGGTACGCGCCGCCGCCCGCGACAAGGAGCCGAGCATGATAAACCGCTTCCTCATAGACCTCGCGGGCGCGTTCCACAGCTTCTACGCCGCCTGCCGCATACGCGGCGAGGAGGAGAATATCGCCGCCGCGCGCTACGCGCTCGTGCTCGCCGTGCGCGAGGTGCTCCGCACGGGGCTGAGGCTGCTGGGGGTGTCGGCGCCGGACAAGATGTAAACGCGCTGACGCGTCGGCGCGAAATGTGCTCGGGCAATGAATTGCCCTGCGCACCCTTTCGCGCCGAAACCGTCGGACAGGGCTTTGCCCTGCCGACGGCATGCGCTGCGCTTCGCGCCTCGACGGCTTCGCCGTCTTCGACGCACGCTCCGCGCAAAGTATTTTCGGCGACGTACACGCCGCCGCCGAAAATGATTTAACTTCATTCGCGCTTCGCGCGAACTCTGCGAGGCTTCTTACCCGCAAAATACGGCTGTCTACGCAGCCTGCGGCTGCGCCGCGCCGGTTCGCGCGGTGAAAGTTGCTTGCCTATGGTAAGCAACTTTGCGGAGCCCCGATTCATTCGGGGCGAGCATTTTATTCGGAAGGGGTCCCCAAACGGCGTGAAACGCCGTTTGGGGAAGAACTCCCAAACGCTCCTTCGGAGCGTTTGGGAAAAGGAGGTATCGATATGAAGAAGTTCAGACGTGTCGTTGCGCTGCTGCTTGCGGTTGCGCTCATGCTCGGGTGCTGCGGCGCGCTCGCGGCGTCCGAGGATGCATCGGAGGAGCCCGAGCTCACCGAGGAGGAACGGCTCAGCGCCATACAGGACAGGCTGTGGCTCTTGCTCGACATAATCGAAAATTACAGTCTCTACGAGACCGAGGACGAAGCGTCGCTCTTTGTCGAGGCGCTTTCCGAGTACTTCCTGCGCCATCCGGAGGACTTCACGGAGTTTGCGGACGCGTTCATGCAGACTCAGGACGGCTACTCCCACTACATGGAGCCGGAGGTCTACGACTCGAGCTACACCATGAACGACTCGTTTGTGGGCATCGGCGTCGAGCTTGAGAACGCGAATGACGGGCTCATCAAGGTCGTCTACCCCAACACTCCCGCCGACGAGGCCGGCATCAAGGCCGGCGACTACATCTTCTCGGTGAACGGCAGAGAGATACCGGAGGGCGAGTTCTACAACGTCTTTCAGACGAAGCTCCGCGGCGAGGAGGGCACCTCCGTCACGGTCGGCGTCCGTCGCGGGGATCAAACTCTCTCCTTTACGATGGTGCGGCGGAAGATCGTGCTCTCGAACGTCTCCATGGAGGACATGGGCGACGGCGTCGCGTATGTCCGCATATCGCACTTCGGCGACGACATCAGCACGTTTGTCGACTTTGTCAACGTCTACAACGGTCTCGACGAGCAGGGCTTTACCTCGGTAGTGTTCGACGTGCGCGGCAACAACGGCGGCGACGCGTCGGTGCTTGCAAACATCCTCAACCAGATAATCTGGGAGAAGGACGCCGCCATGTTCACCGAGCGGAACCGCTTCGGCGACGAGGTTACTCACCGCGCCATGGGGCTCGGCTGGGAGCCGGAGCAGGTCGTCGTGCTGACAAACGACTATACCGCATCCTCGGCGGAGATATTTGCCGGGGTGCTCGGCGAGGTTGCCGGAGCCGCGATAATCGGCGAGAGCGAGTATACCTACGGCAAGGGCGTCGGGCAGTACGTCTTCAGCCTCGAGGACGGAACGATGATACTCATCACCGCCTCCGAGGCACTGATAGGCGAGGACATCCACTACCACGGCAAGGGCATCAAGGCAGATATGGTTGTCTCCCCCGCCTACGACTACGCCGCGGAGGAGCTTCTTCCTCTCAACCCGGAGCTTCAGTTCTACCCCCACGCCCGTGGGAACGTCGTCAAGGCAACGGAGCAGCGGCTCGCCGTGCTCGGACTGTTCAGCGGAACGCCCGACACCGTCTGCGACAGCGAGACGCTTGAGGCGCTCCACAGCTTCCAGCGCGCGCACGGCTTCCGGGAGGAGGACTTCGCCTCGCGGGACGTTCTCACCGCTCTGCGCGTCCTTGTCCCCGGGCTGCAAGGCGCGGACGAGAAGCTCGCGGCGTCAGACCCGGCGCTCGCCGCCGCCGTCGCGCTCTGCAAAAAGTAAAAACTTTCGCGGGAAATCGCAGGAGCGGGCTTAAAAGCCCGCTCCCTTATCTTTTTGCGCAAAAGCCACAACTTTCTTGTGTAATTTGGGAAAAGGCGCAGATAATATCCTCAAATACAGATGAAGGGATGTACCGCGCTTGGCAAAGGTCACAAACAACGAATACGACAAGATGGTAAAAAAAGCGTCTCCGAATTCACCGCTGTGGAAGAATATGCTGCTCGCATTCCTCATCGGCGGGGCGATATGCTGCGTCGCTCAGGGGTTCCGGAACATTTTCAGCGACATAGTCGGTCTCGGCGACGTTGAGACCGGCACCGCCACCTCCGTGGTGATGGTCTTCCTCGGGGTGCTATTCACGGCGCTCGGCCTCTACGAGAAGCTTGCAAAGTACGGCGGCGCGGGGACGCTCGTTCCGATAACCGGCTTTGCAAACGCTGTCTCCTCTCCCGCCATAGAGTTCCGCGCGGAGGGGATAGTGACCGGCGTCTGCTCGAAGATGTTCGTCATTGCAGGGCCGGTGATAGTCGCCTCGGCACTCTGCTCGGCGGTGTACGGCGTAGTCCTTGCGATAATGCAATAATTGTCTCGGCGCAAATCGCTGAGACTTTCGGCGAACTCGCAAAACGGCCGGCGCTCTGCGCCGGCCGTTTTGCGAGTTCGCCTGTCCTTTTTTACAGCTTGTTTCCGCAGGAGGGGCAGAATTTCGCGCCGTCGACCGCGAGCTTTTCCCCGCAGTACGGGCAGAAGCGAGCCTTCGGCGCGGACGCGCCGCCGTTCATTATCTTGCGCGCCATGTTCATTCCCGCCGCCATGCCGACGGCGGCTCCCATGCTGTCCGCCATGGCTCCGCCGCTCCCCTTCGACGCGGCGTCTATCACGCCGATGTCTCGGTAGCGTCCCACGTCGCCCACCATGCCGTAGGCGGCGTTCTTGTTTATCATCTCCTGAACCTCCGGCGGATAGGTGAAGCTTGACACCGTGAAATCCACGACGCTGAGACCTATCTTCAGAAGCTCCATGTCGAGGTCCCCACGTATGCCCGCAGCTATCTCGCGCGCGTTAGACTGGAGGTTTGTCATGTCCTTCCCCTCGCGCACTATCCACCGCATGAGGAGTTGGTCAAGCATCGACGTCACGCGCTCCTTCACGTCGTCCACGGTGAAGGTCTGACGCACGCCCGCTATCTTGTCGATGAGCGCAATATAGTCGCTCACCTTTATCACAAACGTCCCGAAAGCGCGGATAGGCATACCTCCCGGCATACCTTCGGCGGGTATGTTTATCGCGTTCTTCGTGCCCCACTTCACGGTGAGCTCCTTGGTGTTTACGAACATCACCTCGGCGCGGAGGCCGCTGTTAAAGCCGAATTTGAAGCCCTTGAGGCTCGAGAGGAACGGTATGATGTCGCTTGCGACCTCGAAGCTCCCCTCATCGGTGAACACTCCCTCGATGCGTCCGTTGTAGAGAAAGACCGCGTCCTGTCCGGGTTTTATGACAAGGCGGCTCCCCTTCTTTATCTCACTGTTTCGCCATATCCAGAACAGAACGTCGTCGCGGTACTCCTTCCACTCGATGACGTCCGCCCACTGGCCGGAAAAAAGTCCCATACTCTACCTCTTTTCGTCCTGCCGCCGCGCCGTCACGGAAGCTCCCTGCCGCAGCTGTTGCAGTATTTGTAGTCGCCCTTCACCTCTGCTCCGCAGTACGGGCAGAAGCGGCTCCTGCCGCTCTGCGCCTGAGGCGCGTCCGCGCCGCCGAAGCGTCCGTCGAGCGGGTCGGGCTCCTCGCCGTCCTCGGTGATGTCAAACGCGGAGTAACGGTTCTTCGACGTCGCGTTTTTGAAGTTGTACACCGCCTGAACTATCGCGATAAAGATGAACACCAGTCCGAAAAGCGAGAACGCTCCCGCGCCGATATACACGGCAAAGACCATCCATATCACGCCCAATACCGCCATCGCGACGCTCACGACGCCGCCCATAAAGGACGGCGCACGTCCCGGTTTTATACTTTTCATCTGTCATTCCTCCTCCGGCTCATCCGAGAGCGCCGCTCCTGTAAAGGAGCCATACAAGTCCCGCGAGCAGTGCGACGCCGATGGCTATAGCCGTGCCTATCTTTGCGCCGCTCTTGGGATACTCGCCGAAAATGCTGCCGGTCTCACCGTTTATCATGCATCCGTACTGCTTATCCTTATAGACAAACCCCGTCGTCCAGACCGGGACGAGGATCTGCTTGAAATGCACGTCCATGTAGTTTGTGACTGTCGAGAGGCCGCTCACCTCGTCATAGCGCGTGAGGATACTGCGGGTTATGTCCTGCTCGATCACGGTCTGCATCTCGCCCTTGGCGCGCTCGAAACCCTCGTCCGGCATGACGGTGTAGTGCTGTGCGCCGACACCGGAGAGATACGCCGGGGCGTAGGGCTTCACCTCGCGCGTGTCGTAGTTGTCTATCCTGCCGAAGAGCTCGCTCCGCGAACGATCGGCGTTTACTAGTACGTCGTCAAACGACCTCTGCCAGCGCCCGCGTATCGGGTGCCAGCGGACCCGCCGCTCCTGATGGCGGTTCTTGCCCGATCCGACGGTGACGTAGTACACCTCTCCGCCCTCGGCGCGCCACTGCGTATCGGTCGCGGCGTCGTATGTCCAGTAGGGCGCGTAGAGCGCGCGGAGCTTCAAGCCCTGATAGAGCCGCTTCAGCGCGCGCGGAGCCCAGAAGCGCTTGCCTACCCAGCGGTGAAAGATGCTCTTCGCGCCGCTCTCGTCCACGGCAAAGGGTATTATCCCCTCCGGCGGGATGCCCGCCTCCTGCCGCTCGGTGAGGACGTGCGGCGAGCCGCAGTACGGGCACTCCACGCTCGTCTCGCTCTCGGCGACGCTTATCTCCGCGCCGCAGGACTCGCACCGGAGCGTGACGCGTCCCGCGCCCCAGTCGCGCTTCGCGCGCTCTATCATCTCCGGGGTGAAGGGCAGCTCGCTCACTATGCCGTCGCCCTCCGCGTCGTCGGTCTCCGCGCCGCAGGAGGGACATCGGAACTTATGCGCCGCCGCGTCCCAGCTCATGGCGGAGCCGCAGTTCGGGCAGAGAAACATCTCGGTCTCTCCGCCGTAAACTTTTCCCTGTGGATCCTCCAAGCGTCACACCTCCGTCCCGCAAAGAGGGCGGACAAGCCGCCCTCCGTAATATTCGTTAAGTACTTTTACTTGCCGAGCTTTGCCTTGAGAGCCGCAAGCTCGTCCTCGACGTCGGCCGCCTTCGAGTCGTACTTCGCCTCGAGGTCCTTCAGGTCCTCGTCCTCAGTGCGGTTGAGCTCGGCCATGGCGTTCGCCTCGTCGAGCATGCGGTCGGCCTTCTCCTCCATGCGCTCGAAGGCGGATATGTCGCCCGCGGCGCTCGAGACGCTGTCGTTCACCTTGTTGATACGCTCCTGAGTCTTTGCGACGGCGACCTTCGCCTTTATCGCGTCGCGACGGGCGTTCAGCTCGGAGAGCTCGCTTTCGAGCTTGTCGTGCATCTGGCGCATCTTCGTCGCGTTGCCGCTCGCGAGACTGCACGCCTGCTCAAGCCCGGGCAGGCTCGCCTCGAGCTCGTTCTTGCGCTTGAGGAAGGCGCGGGCGTCATCGTCGTTGCCGCTCTCTACTGCCTTCTCGGCGTAGCTCTGATACTTCTCTATCTCGGCCTTGCACTCCTCGAGCTTGCGCTTCTCGCGCTGTTCCTCGGCCATGACGCCGGCAGTCTCGGCCTTGACCTTGCCGAGGTCGTCGGATATGTCACGGATGAGCTGATCGACCATCTTCGCCGGATCCTCCAGCTTGTCGAGCATAGCGTTGATGTTGGAAGACATTATGTCCTTGAAACGCGAAAGGATTCCCATTTTAGATTACCTCCGTTATGTTTTTGCGGTCTCTGTCCCAAGGCCGTTGATTACTTATTATAATACCATATTTTGTGTAACTTTGCAAGCCGTGGAAGTCACAGTGTCACACTCGTTTAAGTACGCTCGGGAACGCCGCCTGTATCCCGGGATAGCTCATCCTCTCCGGCAGAGCGGGAAAGACGCGCGTCTCCTCCATCTCAAACTCCCTCGGCGGGACGGGCGGCGGCGTGAGCCGCTCCGTGCGGCAGAGGAATATCCGTCCCCACGCGCTCGACCCGTCCGTCTTATCCGTCGAGAAGTAGTCGCAGAGCGGCTCCGCGTCCGAGAGGCGAAGCCCGGTCTCCTCGTACACCTCGCGGAGCGCGCCGGCTTTGGCGGTCTCGCCGGGTTCGATGTGTCCCCCGGCGCACTCCCAGGTCTCGCGCCCGCGCTTGCGGCAGAAGAGGAACCCGCTCCCGTCGTAGATATACACGACGGTGTATTTCAGCCGGCTCTCGTCCGAAAGGCAGGGTTCGAGCCGGTCAAGACCCGGCGCCGCGCTCATTTCTTCTGCGCCTCGTCCCCGGTGAAGACCTCCTTCATCGAGGCGGCGAGACCCGCGAGACCCTGTATCTCGCTCGGGATGATAATCTTCGTCGCGCGGCCGTCCGCGGCCTTCTCGAAGGCTTCGAGTGCCTTTATCTTGAGCATGCCCTCGCCCGGCGCGGCCTCGTTTATCATGCGTATCGAGTCCGCCGTCGCGCGCTGGACGGTGAGGAGCGCTTCCGCCTCGCCCTCGGCGCGGAGTATAGCCGCCTGCTTCTCGGCGTCCGCGCGAAGAATGGCGGACTGCTTCTCGCCCTCGGCGACGAGTATCTGGCTCTGCTTCTGACCCTCGGCCTGGAGTATTGACTCGCGGCGCTCGCGCTCGGCCTTCATCTGCTTCTCCATCGCGTCCTGTATCTCGCGCGGAGGGATGATGTTCTTCAGCTCGACGCGGTTGACCTTTATGCCCCACGGGTCGGTGGCCTCGTCGAGGATGGTGCGCATCTTGGTGTTAATGATGTCGCGGCTCGTGAGCGTCTGGTCGAGCTCAAGGTCGCCGATGATGTTACGGAGCGTCGTCGCGGTGAGGTTCTCGATGGCGCTCATCGGGTTTTCGACGCCGTAGGCGTAGAGCTTCGGGTCGGTTATCTGGAAGTAGACGACCGTGTCTATCTGCATGGTGACGTTGTCCTCTGTTATCACCGGCTGCGGGTCGAAGTCGACCACCTGCTCCTTCAGAGAGACGCGCTTCGCTATCCTCTCGATGAACGGGATCTTGACGTGGAAGCCGACGTCCCAGACGGTGTGGAACGCGCCGAGGCGCTCTATGACGTACGCCCGCGCCTGCTGGACTATAACGATATTGGATATTACGACGATGAACACGACTATGACGAGCGCGGCAAGCGCTATCCAGCCGATGTAGCCTCCTATCGAGGCGGCAAGAAACAGTGCCATGACATTTCCTCCTTTGTTGTTTACCCTGATTTACTTTACTTCGGCCGCGGCCTTCGGGCGGACTATGACCTTCACGCCCTCGATGCGCAGTATCTCGACCGTCTCGCCCTCCGGCAAGGGTTCGCCGGACTCGCTTCGCGCGGTCCACGACTTTCCGTCGACGTAGACACATCCCTCGCCGCGCGAGTTGTCTATCGCCTCGGTGACGCGTCCCTCGGTGCCGACGATGCGGTCAAGATTTGTCGCCTGTGTCCGTGACGTGACGTACTTCTTCGCGAGCGGCCTTGTCACGGCGAGCAGTGCGGCACTCACCGCAAGGAACAGCACTATCTGGAGCCACAGCTGTGCTCCGCAGAGAGCCGCGATCAGCGCGACGACCGCCCCGCCCGCAAACCAGATACTCAGAAGCATCGGACTTACCGCCTCGCCTATCAGAGCGACGGCGATAACGACAAACCATATCAGCTCAAGCATACAAAGCCTCCTCTCCGGCGCCGCGCGCAGCGCCCTTTCTGATACGAGTATATTCTACCACGGCGCCGCGCATTTGTAAAGAGGTTTTAGTAAAAATTTTTTACCTCAAGTAAATTATTTTTTCCTTGCATGTCCAAATGCGAGGACGAGGAAGCCGTCGGCTCCCTCGTCTTGTTTGTAAAAGCCTAACAGAGCTTCGCGCCGTAAGCGCGAAAAATAATATCCGCTTCTGCCCGGCGGCCACGCCGCAAAACGCGGGCACGGAGTTCATCCGCGCCCGCGATTCCAGGCGAAAGGCTTATTCTTCGTTTAATATCCGGTCGAGCGCGGCGGAAGCCGCCTGCGGGTCGGCGCGTCCGCCCGTGCGGCGCATGACGCGCCCGAGCATCGCGCCGCGCGCGGCGCTCTTGCCGCGCCGGTAGTCCGTGAGGAGCTTCGGCTCCTCCCGAAGCGCCTCGCGGAGTATCCGCTCGAGCTCCTCCTCGTCCCGTATGACGCCGAGGCCTTCCGCGCGCACCACTTCGTCCGGGCTGACGTCCTCCGCAAAGCACCTCTCGATGAGGCGCTTCGCGACGGCGGCGCTTATCTCCCCCGCCTCCGCCATGTCGGTTATCCTCGCCGCGCGCTCCGGTGGGAGCGGAACGCTCTCCGGGTCGGACGGCAGCAGCCGGAAAAGCTCGGTGAGCGTGAGCGCGGCGAGCCTGCGGCGGTGCGGCGTGAGCGCCGCCGCGCGCTCGAACCAGTCCGCCACGGCGTTCTCGGACGCTATCTGCTCCGCGTCGAACGGCGCAAGGCCAAGCTCCGAAACATATCGCCGCTTTCTCGCGTCCGGAAGCTCGGGAAGCGACGCTCTTATCCTCTCGATTTCTTCCTCAGTAAGCACGAGCGGCGGAAGGTTCGGCTCGGGGAAATAGCGGTAGTCCCCGCCGCTCTCCTTTCTGCGCATGGCGAAGGTCCTTCCCGTCGACTCGTCGAAACGGCGCGTCTCGCGCGCGGCGGCTTCGCCGCGCTCCGCCGCCGCGATGAGGCGTTTCGCCTCATACTCTATCGCGCGGGCGACGGAACGGAAGCTCGAGAGGTTCTTCAGCTCGACCCGCTCGCCGAACTGCTCTCCGCGCCTGCGGACGGATATGTTCACGTCACAGCGCATGCCGCCCTCGCTCATCCTGCACTCCGCCGCGCCGGACGCGCGGAGCACCGAGCGGAGCTTCTTCAGGAACGCCGCCGCTTCCTCCGCGCCGCGTATGTCCGGCTCGGTGACGATCTCCGCGAGCGGCACGCCGCAGCGGTTGTAGTCGACGAGTACCTTTCCGCCGCCGTAGACGAGCTTTGCGGCGTCCTCCTCAATGTGTATGCGCGCTATGCCTATCCGCTTCTCTCCCCCGGCGGTCTCGATCATGAGCGACCCTCCGAGGCAGAGCGGACGCTCCTGCTGAGTTATCTGGTAGCCCTTGGGGAGGTCGGGATAGAAGTAGTTCTTGCGGTCGAATGCGGAGTACGTCTGCACCTCGCACCCGAGCGCGAGTCCCGCGCGGACGGCCTTCTCTACGGCGGCGCGGTTCAGCACCGGCATACCTCCCGGCAGACCCATGCAGACCGGGCAGACCTGCGTGTTCGGCTCCGCGCCGAAGCCAGTGGCGCAGGAGCAGAATATCTTCGACGCGGTCGAAAGCTCCGCGTGTACCTCTAACCCTATAACGGTCTCAAACTCCGGCGTCATACGTCTCCCTCCTCCCGCTCGAGCGCGTAGGCGGCGCGGAAGATCTCCCGCTCGCCGAAGGCCGGGGCGATAAGCTGTACCGCCGCCGGACGTCCCGCGCCGTCCCTTCCGAACGGCATGCTGAGCGCCGGCAGTCCCGCGAGGCTCGCGGGCACCGCGCAGATGTCGGACAAGTACCTCGTCTCCGGGTCTGCGTCCCGCTCCTCTATGCGGTATGGGACGGTCGGCGTCGTCGGTGCGAGGACGAGGTCAAAGCGGGAGAATATCTCACGGAACGCGCGGACAACGAGCGTCCGCACCTTCATCGCCTTCTCAAAGTACCTCTCGCGGTTCTCTCCGTCGAGGACGAACGTGCCAAGAAGTATCCGACGCTTCACCTCTGTGCCGAAGCCCTCTGCACGGCTGAGGCGCATCAGTTCGTCCGGGTCGGAGGCATTTTCGGCGCGGCGGCCGTAGCGCACGCCGTCGTACCGAGCGAGATTTCCGCTCGCCTCCGCCGTGGAGATTATGTAGTACGCCGGAAGCGCCCGCGTGAGTATCGGAGCCGAGACCTCCTCCGTCTCCGCGCCGAGGCTGCGGAACATCTCCGCCGCGCGGCGGACGCTCCGCTGTACCTCCTCCGCAAACGGACTCCCGAAGAACTCGCGCACGAGCGCTATCCTCATGCCCTTCACGCCGCGCGACACGTCGGACGTGAAGTCGGGGTACTCGCGCACGAGCGACGTCGCGTCCCGCGGGTCGTGACCCGTGAGGACGTTTGTCACCATGGCGCAGTCAAGTACAGTCCGCGTGAGCGGGCCTATCTGGTCAAGCGAGCTCGCGAGCTCCGCCGCGCCGTACCGCGTGACCGTGCCGTACGTCGGCTTCAGGCCGACGACGCCGCAGAACGCCGCCGGCTGGCGTATCGAGCCGCCGGTGTCGCTTCCGAGCGCGAACGCCGCTTCGTGCGCCGCGACTGCGGCGGCGGAGCCGCCGGATGAGCCGCCGGGGACGCATCCCGGCGCCGCGGGGTTCTCCGTCCCACCGAAGAAGCTCGTCTGCGTCGTGGAGCCCATCGCGAACTCGTCCATATTAGTCTTTCCGAGGAGCACCGCCCCGGCGCGCTCGAGCCGCTCCGCCACGCCCGCCGAGAACGGCGGCACAAAGTCGCGGAGCAGACGGGAGGCGCAGGTGGTGCGTATCCCCTCGGTGCAGATGTTGTCCTTGAGTGCCATCGGGACGCCCGCGAGCGGCCCGAGCGCCTCACCGGAGGCGCGGCGGCGGTCGATCTCTCTAGCCTGCTCCCGCGCGCGCTCCGCCGTGACGGTGATGAACGCGCGGAGCCGAGGCTCGCGGCGCTCTATCTCGCAGAGGTATGCGTCCGCCGCCTCGAGCGCGGAGACTTCTCCGCGACGAAGCAGTGCGGAGAGCCGCGCCGCCGAAAGGTCGGTTATATTCACGCGCCGCCCTCCCCCTGTATATCGCCCGGCAGGACGACAACGGCCCCGGCGCGCACGGCGTTCCGCGTCATATCCTTAGCGGGCGGCGCGGGAACGTCGTCCCGCAGAGCGGTCCCGCCGAACAGGACGCGCGCCGTGGGTTCGACGCCTTCCGTATCTATCTTCTCTATGCCGTCTATGTAATCGACAAGATTGGAAAGCTCCCGCGCGATGCTGTCCGTCTCCTCCGGCGTGAGCGCGAGCCTTGCCGTCTCCGCGAGCCGCGCGACCGTCTCGTGCGTGAGGCGCGGCTCGCGAATATTTTCTTTTTTCAAGTCCATACCCCCCGAATCCGGCTGTATATTTCTTCTATGTCTGTAAAAAGAAACAGCCTCCCGCCCGCGAGCGGGTGGGAGGCTGAAATTCATCTCCAGGTTCCGTTTGAACCCCAGTTTTCAAACTCCATTATATTGAGGTATATGTCTCCGAGCGGGACGTCGAGCATCACCGAGAGGTCGCCCGTGAGCTTTTCGCACAGCTTCGCCTTCGCCTCCTCGGTGGTCTTGCCGAAAAGGCGTACCTCGATGAATACGCAGACGCGCTGGCTCGCGTCCTTATACATCCTGCGCCCGTCCTCGAGCTGGACCATCGTCGCCGCGACGGTCTTGCCCGGGATTATCGTGATGTGCTGACTTACCACATCATAGACCGCAGTGCGCTCGTTGTCCGAGAGCTTGCGGCCGACGCTTATCCTCACAAACGGCATAACATTGCCTCCCCTCCCGGCGGACGGTTCCGCCGGATATTTGTACTACGCCGCAGGCTCCGGGCGGCGGCTCGGGTCGCGCAGGATGCGCGGCGGTTCCTCGCCGCGCACGCACGCGGCGGTTATCTCCACGGTGACTATCGTGCTGTCGGACGGCACCATGTACATGATATCGCCGAGCACCTTTTCGACGACGGCGCGCAGTCCGCGCGCGCCTATTTTGCGCTCTATCGCCTTGTCGGCTATCGCCTCGAGCGTCTCGCGCGGTACGACGAGCTCGACGCCGTCCATCTCGAGGAGCTTCGCGTACTGCTTGATAAGCGCGTTCTTCGGCTCGGTGAGGATGCGTATGAGCTCCTCGCGCGAGAGCTCCGCGAGCGGCGCTATCACCGGCAGACGTCCCACAAGCTCGGGTATGATGCCGAACTTCAGCAGGTCGTGCGGCTGTATCTCGCGGAGCAGAGCCGTCCTGTCCAGGTCGTCATCCCGGCGCACGTCCGCGCCGAAGCCGAGCCCCCGTCCCCCGACGCGCCCGTCTATCGTCTTTTCGATGCCGTCAAACGCGCCGCCGCAGATGAAGAGGATGTTGCTCGTGTCCACCTCGATGAACTCCTGGTGCGGGTGCTTGCGTCCTCCCTGCGGGGGGACGTTTGCCTTCGTGCCCTCGAGTATTTTCAGCAGCGCCTGCTGCACGCCCTCTCCGCTGACGTCGCGCGTGATGGAGACGTTCTCGCTCTTGCGCGAGATCTTGTCTATCTCGTCGATATAGATTATCCCGCGCTCCGCGAGCTCCACGTCGTAGTC
>CANPWY010000028.1 GCA_947585215.1 uncultured Clostridia bacterium | reverse complement strand
GCAGACCGCAACAAGTACGCGCTCAAGATAGACTTCGAGATGGAGCCGCCGCAGTTCCCGGTGAGCGACACGCACTGGGCCGCCACATGGCTGCTGCATCCGGATGCGCCTAAGATCGACCCGCCCAAGGCGATAGTCGACCGCATCGAGAGAATGAAGAAGGCAGGAGGGGAGACCGCATGAACAACGTGAATAACAACGAGACACTGCTTCGTGTGGAGCACCTCTGCCAGTACTTCAAGATGGGCGACAGCGAGCTCAAGGCCGTCGACGACGTCAGCTTTGACATCAAGCGCGGCGAGGTCTTCGGACTCGTCGGCGAGTCGGGCTGCGGCAAGACCACCACGGGGCGCACTATAATCAAGGTCTACGACGCGACCTCCGGCAGCGTCTACTTCAAGGGTCAGCGCATCTGCGCCGGCACCCGCTCCTACAAGGACGCGATCAAGGCCGCCCGCAAGGAGCTGTCCTCGACCACCGACCCCGCCCGCAAGGCCGAGCTTGAGAAGATTATCTCCGAGAACAACGAGGAGATAAAGAAGGCAAAGTTTGACCACAACCACTCGGACGAGGAGTACGCAAAGCACCTCGCGGCCGAGACCGCGCGCGAGTACGACGAGAAGATCGCCGCCGCCAAGGGCGACGCGGCAAAGGTCGCGTCGCTCGAGCGCGAGAAGCGCGAGCAGGTCCGCGTAGCGAACAAGAGCAAGCTGATAACGAAGATACAGATGATATTCCAAGACCCGATAGCCTCGCTGAACCCGCGTATGACGGTCCGCGAGATAATCGCCGAGGGACTTATCATCAACGGCGTCCGCGACAAGGAGTATATCGACGAGAAGGTCTACGAGATACTCGAGCTCGTCGGACTCGTCCGCGAGCACGCGGGCCGTTATCCGCACGAGTTCTCCGGCGGACAGCGCCAGCGTATCGGCATCGCCCGCGCGGTCATCATGAACCCCGACCTGCTCATAGCGGACGAACCTATTTCCGCGCTCGACGTCTCGATTCAGGCGCAGGTGATAAACCTTCTGAACGAGCTCCGCGACCGCCTCGGCCTCACGATACTCTTCATTGCGCACGACCTGTCGGTCGTCAAGTACTTCTCCGACCGCATCGGCGTCATGTACTTCGGCAAGATGGTGGAGCTCGCGAGCTCGGATGAGCTGTTCGCGCACCCGCTGCATCCCTACACCCGCTCGCTCCTGTCGGCGATACCGCTGCCCGACCCGCATGCGGAGAAGCGCCGCACCCGTATCACCTACAACTCGATAGCGGCGCACGACTACTCGGTCCTGAAGCCGTCCATGCGCGAAATACTCCCGGGTCACTTTGTCTACTGCAACGACCCCGAGGAGGAGCGCTACAAGAAGGAACTCGGGCTGTGAGCGACAAGCTGCGAAGGAACCTCATAAAGCACGGCGTGACAGTCGTCGTCGGCGGGCTGATGGTGCTGCTGTACCTTTGGCTCAACGACTTCTTGCTCATGCATGACCCGGCGGACAGATATAAGGCGCTCGCAAACTCCTTTACCGTCCCCGGCGTGATAATGGTCTGCGTCGGCGCGCTTATTTGGCTGACAAACGAGGGTTCGCTGAGGTTTCTCGGATACGCCGCCGAGTCGATAAAGCGGATGCTGCTCCCCGGCAGGGGACTCCGCGAGCGCGAGAAGTACGGAGACTACCTCGCCCGTAAGGAGGAGAAGGGACCCGTGAAGGGTTTCAGCTTCCTCTTCTGGTGCGGACTGGGCTTTATCGCCGTAGCGGTGGTGTTCATAGTACTGTACTACTCGGTAGAGTAAAAAAGCACGGACGACCTTGTGTCGTCCGTGCATTTTTATCTCGGCGCGAAATGTGCTCGGGCGATAAATCGCCCTGTGCACCCTTTCGCAATTCCCAAACGCTCCTTCGGAGCGTTTGGGAGCCCTTCCGATTAAACGTGCTCGGGCGAACACGAGGGCGCCGACATATTCCTCATCGGAACATATTCAGCCCTCGTGAGCTTTGCCCGCGAAGCGGGCAAAGCCGGACAATGTACAGAATTTGCCTGCGCGAAGTTGCTTGCCTACGGCAAGCAACTTCAACCGCGCGAACAGGCGCGGAAGCGTCTCTGCCGCTCGAAACGCGCCGGGCGAGAGGTGTAAATTTCGCCGTACACGCCGCCGAAATTTACGGATTTGAATTTATTTCGCGCCAAAGGCGCCCTTCGATTAGCAGAAAGTCGGGCTTTCGGCGCTCCGCGCCGAAAGCTAATGCGCCCGGCAGGAACTGCCGAAGCGGAACAAGTTGAGGGGCGCATTCTCTGCGAGGCTTTTTGACTGAAACTTGGCTCTTCTTGCCTCGCAGAGTTCGCCGCCGCAGGCGGCGAATAGAGTCAAATCTATTTTTCCCGACGGCGTGTACGTCGGGAAAAATACTTCTCGCGTAGCGTGCGTCGATTTTCCGCCTAAGGCGGAAAACTCGGCGCGTAGCGGAGCGCCTGCTGTCGGCGGGGCTTTGCCCCGTCCGACAGCTTCACTCGGAATTGCGCCTGCGCAATTCCGAGTGAACGTCTCGGCGCGAAAGGGTGCGCAGGGCAATTTATTGCCCGAGCACATTTCGCGCCGACTTTCTCATATTGCCCCTCTTCCCCGAATACCGTATACGACAGGGGAGGAGTGATCCGATTGATGAACATAGCGCTCTGGCTGATACTTCACGGGTTCTACATGACGCTGAGGATAAACGGCGGCGGGACGTTCCCGAAGCCGCTCTCCGCCGAGGAGGAGCGCCGCTGCCTGGAGCTCCGCGCCGAGGGGGACAAGCATGCCCGCGACAGGCTGATAGAGCACAATCTGCGCCTCGTGGCGCACGTCATAAAGAAATACTACACCTCCGCGGCGGACCAGGAGGACCTCATCTCGATAGGCACGATAGGTCTCATAAAGGCGATAGATACCTTCGACCACACGAAAAACATCCGCCTTGCGACCTACGCCGGCCGGTGCATCGAAAACGAGATACTGATGCACTTCCGGGGTCTCCGCAAGACGGCGGGGGAGCTGTCGCTTGACGACGAGCTCGACGCCGCCGGGGACGGCGACCCGCTCGTCCTCGGCGACACCATCGCCGATAGCTCCGAGGAGATGATAGAGAGCATCAGCCGCGAGGAGCGAAAGGCGCGGCTGCTCGACGTTATGGAGCGCGTGCTCGAGCCGCGCGAGCACGAGATAGTCTCGCTCCGGTACGGCCTCGACGGCACAGCGCCGCTCACGCAGCGCGAAATAGCGGCGCGCTACGGCATCTCGCGGAGCTACGTTTCGCGCATTGAGAAGAAAGCGCTCGACAAGCTGCGCGGCGAGCTTATCCGGTACGAGTAACCAGACCTTGGAAAATCGTATCTCAAACAAGTAAAACTGGCTATTTTTCAAAGCGGTGCTTGACGCTTTTTTGTGAAAGGTGTTATAATTACCATATCAGTACAAGGCAACTTGTATCGAAATAAAATGAAGGGAAGTAATCACATGAAAAAAACACTATGCTTGCTGCTCGCCGTGTTGATGCTTGCCGGACTGCTCGTCGGATGCGGCGGCGGAGGAGAGGAAAAGCCCTCTACCGAGCCGAGCTCCGCTCCGACCGGAACCACGAGCACCGAGCCTGCCACCGAAGAGCCGAGCGACGAGCCTCCCGCTCATGAAGGAGCCGAGATAGAGCTCCCGCTTAGCGAGGACGTCATCACTCTCGACTGGTGGCATCCCGACACTTACAGCTTCGAGGGCTATAACGGCACCGCGGACAACGTCTTCTTCCAGTGGATGGAGGAGAAGACCAACGTCCACATCAACTGGCTCACGCCGCCTGCCGCAGGCCAGGCCGAGAACTTCTCGACCATGCTGCTCTCCAACGACTATCCGGACTTCGTCAGCTACGTCCAGCGTTTCTACACCGGCGGCGTTGACAAGGCTATAGCCGACGGCTTCCTGCTCAACCTGAACGAGCCGGCCGAGCAGTATATGCCGAACTACCTCAAGCAGGTCTACCGCGATGAGGACACCTTCATGCAGTGCGTCAGCGACTCCGGTAACCTCTGGGGCATCCACTGCATACTCGACCGTCAGCAGGGCTCGTGGATAGGCACCGGCATCCGCGCCGACTGGCTGAGCGACGCCGGCCTCACCACCGACGATGTTGCGACTATGGACGGCCTCGAGAACGCGCTTACCGTCTTCAAGGACTACACTGTCGACGGACAGGGCCCGCTCTTCCTCTCCACCGGTTCATCGACCTATTCCGGCTCGCTCATCGGCTCCTACAACGTGACCGGTCCTTCCCAGATGCCATTCCTCAACAAGGACGGCACGGCTGTCTACACTCCTCTTGAGCCCGGCTACAAGGAGTTCATAGGAAAGATGGCCGACTGGTATCAGAAGGGCCTTGTCAACAGGAACTACATTGCCGAGAACAACTGGGCAACCCCGGATGACTACTGGGCAAACAGCTACATCGGCTGCGCGGACGTCATGTACGCCTCGCTTGCGATGCTCAAGCAGATCAACGCCTCCGGCGAGTATCCGGATCCCGACTTCGAGATAGTCGCTATCCCGACCCCGAAGCTTGACGCCAGCCAGAACTGGGAGACCGACTTCCACTGCCGTGAGAGCTTCAACGTCGTCCGCGTCAACAACTCGCTCGGCGTCACCACCGCCTGCGAGCCGCTCGACATAGCGCTCAAGTATCAGGACTTCATCTGGACCGATGAGGGCATCACCGCCTCCAACTGGGGGCCGTACTGCGGCGAGGAGGGCGACCTCAACTCCTCCTACTACCTCGACCCGACCGACGCCAACGGCGACGGACACGAGGAAGTCTATCAGATGTGGATGATGGACAAGTATCAGACCTGCGTGAACTTCATGAACAAGTTCGCTATCCACAACGGCCCGCAGCTCTACATCTGGGACCGTGAGTTCACCGTCCTCTCCCAGAAGGAAGTTGACGCCGCCAACACTTGGGACTCCGTCGGCAGCGACTGGCTGTGGCCGGATGGCGTCACCCTCACCGCTGAGGAAGGCAACACCGCGAGCGGCGTTATGACCTCCGCGAACGCGGCGGTCGTCGAATGGGCCGCCGAGGTCATCACCGGCGAGAAGAGCATAGATACCTACGATACCGAGCTGGTTCCGAAGCTGAAGGATCAGATAGGCATCCAGACCGCCATCGATATGTATCAGGCAGCTCTGAGCCGCTACTACGGACGTCTCCAGTACCTCGACGACTAATTATCGAAACGGTATATTGCGGGATCTCCGCGGGAAATGACTGAATGACAACTGGGGCGGCGCGAAAGCGCCGCCCCCGTTCGTATGCCGCGCGTCCGCGCGGCCAGAACAAAGACGCAGGGCTTCAGCCCTGCGTCTTTTTGTGCCTCGGGAAACACTCACAATCAAATTTTGCATTTTAAGCAGAAAAAAGACAGTAAAAATTTGCGAAAAACTCTACTTTTTGGCAGAGCGAAAGGCGGCCGAATGAGGCTGAAAATTCCCTAAAATTTTTATGAAAAAGGACTAGCATTTTCAATTTAATAGTGATATAATTAGGCAAAACGATGTAAGGGTCGAGTTTGCGGAAAAGTAGAGTTTTTCGCAAACGGCCTGAAAGCGGCCGCTCCCGGTGCTTTGAGAGAGCGAAGCGCCGGGAGGAGTAGCTTTCCTACAGCGACTCCGTCTCCTTTCAGAGTCTGCTTGGACAACGGAAAAACGGGCTTGCCGCAACCCGCAATTCCGTTGTCCCGGCGGAGTATGACAGGACGGAGGGCTGCAAAAAGCTTCCCCGACAATTTAGAATGAAAATTCGAAAGGAGAAAACAAAACAATGCGTAAGAAGGTTTTAGCACTTGTGCTGGCGCTCTGCATGGTGCTGACACTGCTGCCGACAACGGTGTTTGCGGCGGCGCGTCAAGAATATTCCCCGACTTTAGTTGAGGTTAAAGTCGGTGGAACTGATGTTACGCCCAAAGCATCCGGCACAAGCCAGCCGACTAATTTTACAAATGGTGTTTGGCTTCCCACAGCCATTTCCTCTTTTGAGGAATCTGGTATTGAAGTTACCGCAAAAGATTCTGCCACACTGACTTATGCAGTTAATGATCAGTATTCCATGACTGCTGAGCAGATTACAGCTACTGTTTTGGCAACCGAGCTTGAGAAGCTGAGTGACACGAATAACAAGCTCTGGATCAAAGCCGTAAAGGACGGAACTACCGAGATCGTCGGTATGTCCTTTGCCGTAATGGCCAGCAATGCAGACTCTTTGGCTAAGATTCTTGGAGAAACGAATGCGGAAGAAAATACCGTTAAACTTTCCAAGAATGTGACTGTTGACAAGGTTATCAAGGTCAAATTGGGTGAGGATGCTGTTACACTTGACCTCAACGGACATTCTATTACCGGTGAGGTACAGGGTGATAATAATACTACTGGCAGCATTCTCTCACTTGAGGCCGGTACATTGACCATTACTGATAATTCCAACGGTGATACTAAAGGTTCTATCAGCAATACCGCAGCGAAGAACAGCGCAGACGACAGCTCTGCTGTTCAGATTTCCAATGCAACGCTGACGGTTAAAGGCGTTACCCTTTCCGGCGGTAATAATGTTGTAAAGGTTTCTGGCAAAAACGCAAGTCTTACAGTAACCGGCGCAATTATCAAAGCTGTTAATGCTGCAAAGGATGACGCGATTGCGATTAACGCGAGCAGTTCTCCGAAGCTGACTATCAGTGCTGACACTGATGCCGGAGCAACAGAAGTCCATGGAAAAATGAATGGCATGTGGGCGGAAGGCTCAAAAATTTCCGGCGGTTACTATACCGATTTTACTCTCAATGCCGTGACAGGCGGCAAGTCCATTCTCGAAACAGGATATGGTCTTGTCCCGGTTGACAATGATAAGCAGAGCACCTTTACCTATAAAGTTGGTACTGTAGATGCTAACAGCGCCGAAGGCTACGTTGAAATTGATGATGACGCCAAAGTCTATGGCAGCATTGATATGCTTGTCGAATTCTACGGCAGAACCGACAAGACAATCTATGTTCAGAAGAATGCCACGCTGACGCTTGCTGAGTTCGGCGATGTGGTCGGAGGAAAGTATGGCAATGGCAACACGCTGACCTTTGAGGCGGATAGCGAGCTTCAGCAGGATGTCACACTTACCATCAGCGGCACTATAAAGGTCGGCCTTATCACGTACAGCGGAACGCATCTGTTGGTTACCGACCAGATAACTCCCGTCAGTGGATATAGTAAGCAAGCTGCAGCGAGCGGTCAAATCAAATATGACATTGATAAGACCAGCTCCAACGCTGTTGCCGAGGTTACGATTGACGACAACACCTACACTTACGGTGCGGATGCACTTCAGAACCTCTTCCTCACCATTCAGGGCCAGACTGCTGAAGTCAAACTTCTGCAGGATGTGGAGAATACTAATCAGATTCTTCTCGTGGGCAACACCAATCTCACACTTGACCTGAACGGGCACACTTACACTTATACCGGCCCCAAGGGTGCTGCGATCATCGCAGAAAAGAGCCCTGCCGCTGTTACCATCGCTGATTCCAGTGAAGGCAAGACCGGCATCCTTGACGGCTCCAAGAACGACCTTGCTATCAGTGCCGGTGATATGGCAACAGGCACAGATAAGGCTAAGATCACAGTCGACAAGGGAGTAAAAATCAAGGGCTCCATATGTGTCTTTGCAAATGCTGAACTTGATTTCTCCGGCGAAGTTGAAGCTGTTGGTCCTGCTATTCAGGGTAACGGAACTTGCGCAAATTCTGAAATTACCATAAAGAACGGCGCCAAGGTCACCAGCACCAATAGTGCTGCCATTTATCATCCGCAGAGCGGTAAACTGACCATCGGTGAAACGGGAGTTGCGGGCGCTGATGCCCCTGTGATCACCGGTAAGGCCGGTGTCGTAGTCCGTGACGGTGAAGTGACCGTCAACGACGCTACTGTAACCGCTACCGGCACCGAGCCGCTCCAGGTGGGCGACGCAAAGGATCCGGTTCCTGCCGGCGGCATCGTCCTCGATAACGTTAACGGCTACGGCGACGGCAAAGAGAAGGTTACCGTCAACGACGCTACTGTCACCGCTCAGGAGGGTCAGCCCACTGTGACCTACACCGAAGAGGGCAAAGCTCCCGATTACAGCACTGAGGAGAAGGCACCCACTAGCCACGTTGAGGTCAAGAGCGGCACCTATACCACCGGCGGCGAGGCCGACACCGGCGTTGTTCCGTTCATCGACAGCACGAGTAGCGGACTTACTTCCGAGGGTAAAGTTGAAGAGACAGCAAATATTAAAGATTTGTTCCTTGTCGACTTCGGCTATCTTGCAAACGCTCCCGAGAACATGAGCAGCAACAACAAGACTTGGACCAGCCCCAACGGTATTACTTACACCGTCTACAACAGCGATAGCGATCACTGGGGCGACGCCACCTTCTATTGGTGCTTCAACCGCGCTCTGACTCAGGCAGAGGCAACGGCTAAGGTTAAGGTCACATTCACCTGCGGCGACCAGACGTTCACCGATACCTGCGAGGCTCAGGGCGTCCGCTTTGCCTCCAGCATCCTAAACACTACTCAGAACACGAGTGGAGCGGTTGTCGAAGTTGGCAACTGGACTATCAGCAGCCCGGACAATAACTTCACCATCCCCGATGAGTATAAGACTGCCAAGGTCGAGTTGCCCAAAAGCGTCAAAGATAACATGCCTGTTGTTACAGCCGCTACTCTTGGCGAGGGCGCTCAGACCACTGCTGGCAGCGTAACAGCCCAGATCACCAAGGCTGACAACACCAAGAAGGAGTACACGGTTGCCGTTGAAGCCAAGAATCTCCACTCCCACGCAAATGCCGACGGCACGATGGGTTACTGGGTCGGATTTGCTGTAGAAATGCCCTTAACAGGCGGGTATCAAGGCTTCTACTATAAGTTCGAAGGCCGCGATTGGCAGTATAGCAAGCCGGAGCAGATTTCTGAAGACAAGCAGGGCGTTGCGTTCTACTTCGCCGATACGACGACTACAACCGTTAAGCTTGTCTGGACAACTGAAACAGTGAAGGGTACTGATCCCACAGAGAATATCATTACCTTCACTGTTGACTTCACCGGAGTTGAGCGTTATGTAGAGCCTGCGCCCAGTGCCCCGACCTACACCGTGACCGTCCCGGCGAACCCGAACGGCACCGTTTCGGTCTCGCCCACGAGCGCGACGGCCGGCACGACGATCACCGTGACCGTCACACCTAAGGAGGGTTACTCGGTCGATACCGTCACCGTGACCCAGAACGGCACCGGCACGGCTGTGGCCGTCACCAAGAACGCCAACGGAACCTACAGCTTCACGATGCCCGCAGGCGGCGCGACCGTCCAGGTCAAGTTCGTTGAGGGTACGAAGGCTGCTCCGTCCGCGAAGTTCACCGACGTTGTTAAGGATGCGTGGTATGTCGACGCCATCGACTACGTCGTCGAGCACGGCCTCATGGGCGGCACCGGCGATACGACGTTTGCTCCGAACGACCCAACCACCCGTGCAATGCTCGTGACTATCCTTTACCGCCTCGACGGCGAGCCCGCTGTCACGAAGAACGTCCCGTTCAGCGACGTTGCGTCCGGTGAGTGGTACTCCGACGCCATCAACTGGGCGGCTGCGAACGAAATAGTCGGCGGCTATGGCGACGATACGTTCCGTCCGGAGCGCGACCTCACTCGTGAGGAAGCCGCGACGATACTCTATCGCTATGCCACCTATAAGAAGTACGACGTCACGACGACTGCTGCGCTCACCGGCTACACCGATGCGGCTAGCGTCCAGAGCTACGCGACCGCCCCGATGAGCTGGGCCGTCGGCACGGAGCTCATCAACGGTACGACTGCGACGACGCTCGCGCCGACCGGAGGAGCGATCCGCGCACAGATCGCGACGATCCTCATGCGCTTCTGCGAGAACATTGTGAAGTAAGCGCATAAACGGCAAAACACGGCACAACAAAAAATGCGGCAAAGCGGGAGGGGCGAAAAGCCCCTCCCGCTTTATCCTTTTTTGCGCGGCGACGTTATTTGAAAAAAGAGCCGCCTGTCTTGCGACAGGCGGCTCCCGGCTTGCGTCGGATGTCTTCGGCGCGAAGCCGCGCCGTTCGCGAGAGCGTCAAACGCTCAAAAGAGCGTTTGCGACGACCCGCGTATGCTGAGCTCCGGGCGCAGACGGAGCTGCATCGACTCGGAGACCTCCAGCCTTCCGCTCATCAGTCCGTCGAGCATGAAAAGCGACGCGCCCGCTATCGCCTCGAGCGGCTGGCGCGTTGCGGTTATCCCGGCTCGCTCGAGCGCGGGTGAGTCGCCGAAGGACGCGAGCGCGACATTTCCCGGGACATCCAGCCCGTCCTCGCGGAGCAGGCGCAGAAGCTCCGCAAGCTCGTCCATCGGCTCGGGATAGATGAGCGCGTCCCACTCGCGCCCGGCGTCCCGCCGGAGCTGTGAGAGGAACCCGTCCGCGCCGCCGGGAAAATCGCGCCGGTAGGAGACGGCGGGGGAGAGCCCCGCCTCGGCGAGCGCCGCGCGGTATCCCTGCATACGCTCGAGGACGTGCGGCCGCGAGCTTATCCCGCCGTTCAGGAGCACCGTCGCGACGCGCGTCTTCCCGGCGTCGGTGAGGTGCTTAGTGAGCCGATAGCCCATGGCGACGTCGTCCACCATCACCGAGACCTCGCGTTCGACGTCGTTGTAGTTGCGGCACTCCACCACCGGCATGCGTGCGCGCAGCTTCTCAAGCTCGGCGCGGCTTATCACACCGTCGATAAGCAGAACGCCGTCGAAGTCGCCGTCAAAGGCGACGTCGTCCGCGCTGAGCGACGCGGAGGACACTATTTTGTAGAGAGGGGAGAGGTTGTAGCCCTCCGCCGCCTTCATTATCGGCTCGACGAGCGCGTGGCCGGACGGGACGCAGGCCACGAGTATGCGCTTGCGGAGAAACTCCGGGTCGACGCTCCGCCCAAGCTTGCTTGCCGCGCGGAGGACGGCGGCGCGCGTTGCTTCCGCGACGTACCCGCGTCCGTTCAGCACGCGCGACACCGTCGCTATGGACACGCCGGCTTCCTTTGCGATGTCTTCGATAGTTGTCATAGTCGCTCACACCTGTGAAAAAAGTTTTCATATTATGGTTAAATCATAACACGGCGAAGAGAGCTCTGTCAACAAAAATATTTTCGCAGGTATTACGATTTTCTGTTGACAGACCTGTGTCGGGAGTGCTACAATGTATGTAATGAGAACGTCAATAATATGACGTAGTTTTTACATAAGGAGGAGCAACTTCTATGGACGAAACATCTAAGCTCATTCACGAAAGTCACGCGGGAGGCATGGACGCGCCTGCCATATCACTTTCGAGCGAGCCGGTGTACAACATCGACGACGTGGACGGCAAGTCCTACATGATGGATCACCGCATGAGCGGCTGTCTCGGGCTTGTCGCCCTCAGACCGCTTGCAGAGGACGCCGGCGGGCGCTTCTATGTTGACGGCGAGTATGTCGGCGCGCCGGTCGTCGGCGGCGAGATGTTCGGCACCACGATGCTCGGCGTCTTCGTGCGGAGCCGCTTTACGGAGTACGACCATGACTACACCGTCCGCCTCGAGGGGATGAGGGCGGCGGACGGAAGCGAGATACCGCCGTTCGAGGCGACGGTCCACACGCTCCCGAAGGTCGAGCCGGGCGAGGTGTACCCCGAGCACGGCCCACTCGTCCTTCAGGCGGCGCGCGAGGGCGCGGTGCTCCTGAAGAACGACGGCGTGCTTCCGCTTGCGAAAGGCAGCGCACTCAACGCGTTCGGCAGCGGCGTTGCGACCTACCGCCTCGGATGCGTCGGCGCGGGCAAGATAAATCCCCGCTACGGGATACGCTTCATAGAGGGCATTGAGAAGTACTCGTCCCTCAAGCTCAACCGCGAGCTTGCGGACTTCTACCGCGGCGAGCGCGACGTTCTCCCGTCGGAGGACGCCGTGGAGCGCGCGAGAGCCGCAAGCGGCACGGCGGTGTTCGTGATAAGCCGTCCCACTGGCGAGAGCGAGGACACCGCGCTCAAACCCGGCGAGTATTACCTTTCCGACGACGAGCGGGCGCTGATGAAGTCGCTCCGCGAGAAGTTCGAGAAGCTCGTCGTCGTGCTGAACACGGGCTATCCTATTGAGATGGGATGGACGAACGAGGCGGACGCGATACTCTGGACCGGCCTCAACGGCATGGCGGGCGGACGTGCCCTCGCGGAGATACTTGACGGCACGGTCTCGCCCTCCGGACGTCTGCCGGACACGTGGGCGATCGACTACCGCGACATACCGTCCTCCGAGAACTACAACCTCGCCGTCGGCGCGACGCCCAAGGGCCCGCAGATGGGCTTCGGCGCGGAGCGCGACTTCAACATAACGGTTTACGAGGAGGGGCTGTACGTCGGCTACCGCTACTTCGAGACCTTCGGAAAGCCTGTCGCGTTCCCGTTCGGCCACGGGCTGAGCTACACGACCTTCAAACGCGAGTGCGTGCGGTTTGCAAACTGCGGCGCGGAGGTCGAGATGGACGTCCGCGTGACGAACACCGGCTCACGCCCGGGCAAGGAGAGCGTCCTGCTCTTCGCGGAGCTGCCGCAGGGCAAGCTTGAACAGCCGAGCCGCCGCCTCGTGGACTTCGCAAAGACCGACACTCTCGCGCCGGGTGCCTGCGAGACGCTTCGCCTCAGAGTGACGGCGCGCGGCTTCGACTCCTACGACGAGGAGACCGCAAGCTGGATAGTCGAGCCGGGCACGGTGAAGCTGTACCTCGGCGGCTCGGTGGCGGAGGCCACGGAGACCGCGTCCTTTGACGTTCCGGAGACGATAGTCGTCTCGAAGGTGAAGAACCGCGTCACGCCGCCGATAGAGGTGCATGAGCTGAGCCGCCGCGACCCGGAGGGGACGTATCCGAAGGGACAGAACAGCGCCGTTGTGAAATCTAAGGAGCTTCCGTACCGCCGCGAGCGCGAGCGCACTCCGGAGGCTCGCCCGGTCAGGGGAGAGAAGCCGGAGGGAGTCATCACATATCCGATGCTCGTGAAGGATCCGTCGCTCCTTGACAGCTTCGTCCTCCAGATGAGCGACTACGAGCTCTGCCGCGCCTCCGCCGGCGGACGCGTCGGCTGGGGCTACGGTGAGAGCGGCTTTGCCGGCGTGCTCTACGCCGAGGGCGCGCTCGAGAAGTACGAACTGCCGAAGGAGTACTACTTCTCGGACGGCAACAACGGCCTCAACATGAACGACGCGAACATCGGATTCCCTGTCTCAAACGTCGTCTGCGCCACCTTCAACGAGCGACTCTCCTACGAGGAGGGACGCGCGATAGCGGAGGAGGCGATAGGCATGGCGCTTCCGTGCATCCTCGCGCCGGCGGCGAACATCCACCGCAACCCGCTCTGTGGACGCCACAGCGAGTACTTCTCGGAGGACCCGGTCCTCGCGGGACGCATGGCGGCGCAGGAGGGACGCGGGCTCCAGTCCTGCGGAGTGGCGTGCAGTTTCAAGCACTTCTTTGCAAACAACGCCGAGTATCTGCGAAACACCAACCACGCGATAATGACCGAGCGCACCGCCCGCGAGATCTATCTCAGGGTGTTCGAGGAGGCGCTTCAGGTCTATATGCCGGACACCGTCATGACCGGCTACAATGCTGTGAACGGCGTCTGGTGCGCCGAAGACGAGGAGCTGCTCGAGGGCATACTCCGCGAAGAGTGGGGCTTCGAGGGCTACGTCATGAGCGACTGGGGCGGCACGAGCGGATGCGCCGGCGGCGCGCCCGCGCAGGCGGGCCTCTCGTGGGTGGCGCCGGGGAGCATGGACGACCGCGAGGTCACGCCCATCCTCGACGCGCTGAACGACGGACGCCTCGACCGCGAACGCCTCCGCGCGAACGTCCGCGACATGCTCCGCATCGTCATCAAATACGCGAGGTAGAATAGAGGGTAATATTACCGCGCTCCCCGCGCGGAACCGTGTACACGGCTCCGCGCGGGGAACTTTTTCCGCTTCCGCACCGATTTTCTGTCCGATTTTCCGCCGGAATGTCATTGCCTTTCGACGCGTCTGATGATAAAATCAAAGCAGATATATACTGCCTGCGCGAAACTTTTCGGAATACAGATAAGGAGGAGAAGATGAGAGTTCTGTTTATCGACATCGACACTCTGCGCCCCGACCACATGTCCTGCTACGGCTACGCGCGGCGCACCACGCCGAACATCGACCGCGTGTGCCGCGAGGGCGTCCGCTTCGACCGATGCTATTGCAGTGACGCGCCCTGCCTCCCGTCCCGCGCCGCGCTCGTGAGCGGGATGTTCGGGATACGAAGCGGAGTCGTCGGTCACGGAGGCACGGCGGCGGACCGCCGACTTACCGGCCGCGACAGGGACTTCAAGGACTGCGTTGATCTGAACAACTTCCACAACATTTTCCGCAGAGCCGGGATGTACACCGCCTCGATAAGCACCTTCGCGGAGCGCCACTCCGCGTGGTGGTTCAACGCGGGCTTCCACGAGTGCATAAACGTCGGCGGAAGCGGCCTCGAGTCGGGGGAGAAGGTGCTCCCCGAGGCGCTCGGCTGGCTCGAGCGGAACCGTGAGCGCGAGAACTGGTTTTTGCACGTTCACTTCTGGGACCCGCACACGCCCTACCGCGCGCCGGAGGACTTCGGCGATCCGTTTGAAAGCGACCCACTGCCCGAATGGATAACCGATGAGGTGTTCGAGCGGCACCGCGCGCACGTCGGCCCGCACTCGGTAAACGAGCTCGACATGTACGACGACGCGGAGATACCCGGCTGCCCGAGAATGCCGGGAAGCGCCTCGGACATGGCGGGCCTCCGCCGGATAATCGACGGATACGACTGCGGCATAAGCTACGCGGATAAGCTCGTGGGGGAGATATTCGACCTGCTCCGCAGTCAGGGGATATATGACGACACGGCGATAATCGTCACCTCCGACCACGGCGAGAGCATGGGCGAACTCGGCGTCTACTGCGAGCACGGCTTCGCGGACGAAGTTACCTGCCACATCCCGCTCATCGTCAAGTGGCCGGGCGGCGCGAAGGGCGCCGCCGCGGGAGGGCTTCACTACAACCTCGACCTTCTGCCCACCGTCGCAGACCTCCTCGGCGTGGAGCGATGCGGCAACTGGGACGGCGCCGGCTTCGCGGAAGCCGTGATGAGCGGTGAGGACACAGGGCGCGAAAGTCTCGTCATCAGCCAGATGGCGCACGTCTGTCAGCGCTCGGCGCGGTTCGGGGACTGGCTCTACGTCCGCACCTACCACGACGGCTTCCACCTCTTTGACGGCGAGATGCTCTACAATCTCTCGGACGACCCGCACGAGCAGTACGACCTCAAGGAGGAGCATCCGGAGCTGTGCGCCGCCGGTGCAAAGATAATATTAGACTGGCAGGACGAGCAGATGGCAAAGCAGCCGGGCGTGCCCGACCCGATGTGGACGGTGCTCGCGGAGGGCGGCCCGTACCACGCCTCGGACAAGCTTCTCCCGCCGTACCTCCGCCGGCTCGAGGAGACCGGGCGGAAAGAGGGCGCGGATCGCCTCCGCGCGCGGCACTGCCGCAGGAAGTAGATATGCCGTCTCTCAACCTGCTTATAAAGCCTGCCTCCGGCGGATGCAACATGCGATGCCGGTACTGCTTCTACCACGACGAGCAGCTGAACCGCGACACCTTTTCCTACGGGCAGATGTCGGAGGAGACGCTTGAGATACTCACCGAGAAGGCGCTTCGGTACGCGACGCGGGACTGCACCTTCGGCTTTCAGGGCGGAGAGCCGACGCTTCGCGGACTGGATTTCTTCCGCAAAGCGGTGGAGCTTCAGAAAAAGTACAACGTCCGGGGCGTGCGTATATCGAACGCCATACAGACAAACGGACTGCTCATCGACGACGAGTGGGCGGAGTTCCTGCATAAGAACCGCTTTCTCGTGGGCCTGTCGCTCGACGGCTCGAAGGACGTCCACGACCTCAACCGCGTCGACGCGGAGGGGAGAGGGACGTACTCCCGCGTCCTGCACGCGGCGCAGGTGCTCACGGCGCACAAGGTCGACTTCAACGTGCTCACCGTCGTCACCGGCAGGACGGCGGACTCGATAACGAAGATATACAACTTCTTCCGGCGGTCCGGTCTGCTCTATCAGCAGTACATACCCTGCCTCGACCCGCTGGGGGAGCCGCGGGGGACTTCGCCCTACTCGCTCGTCCCCGAGAAGTACGCGAAGTTTCTGAAAACGCTGTTCGACCTCTGGTATCGGGATATAAAGGCGGGGAATTTCATCTATATACGGTACTTTGAGAACCTTGTGGGGATGCTGATGGGCCGCGCGCCGGAGACCTGCACCCTCTGGGGACACTGCGCCGTGCAGAACGTCGTGGAGTCGGACGGGTCGGTGTACCCCTGCGACTTCTACTGCCTCGACGAGTGGCGGATGGGAAATATTCGGGAGGACGGCTTCGACGAGCTCCGCGCCTCGGACGCGGCGAAGCGCTTCCTTGCGGAGTCGGCGGCGGAGGGGGAGAAGTGTGCGTCCTGCCCGTACTTCGCTGTCTGCCGCGGCGGATGCCGCCGCGACTGCGAGCCGCTTGCGCCCGGCGCGGCGCGGGGGAACTACTTCTGTCCGGCGTTCCGAGAGTTCTTCGACTACGCCATGCCACGGCTGAAAGAGCTTGCGCGGAGATAATTGCGGGCGAAGCCCGCACCCCCGGCGGGGCTGTGCCGCCCTGCACCCTATCTAGCGGGGAAGCCCCGCAAGCATTCGCGGGGCGGGACCCCGCGTTCCTAAGTGAGGCAGAGCCTCACCACCACCTTCGCGGGGCTGTGCCGCCCCGCACCCCTGCATTACTTTTTGCTCGCGCAAAAAGTAATCAAAAAGCGCGCTTAAGGGAGAGGGCTTTGCCCTCTCCCTTAAAAATCCCTCTCCTGAATACGACACGCAACCGCAACCCACATAACAGGACGACACATTGATTCA
>CANPWY010000027.1 GCA_947585215.1 uncultured Clostridia bacterium | reverse complement strand
GCCGGGAGTTTACCGACGGGCTCGACCTCAGCGGCTACGGCGTGGAGCACATCATCGGCGAGGATCTCATCTCCGCCTCCGACCTCAGTCTCGCCTCCGGCACGTCTGTCCACCTCACGAACTTCGCCCTTGGAGACGAGCGCGGGCGGCTCGACGTCTACCCCGGCCCCGCAACGACTGTCGTGTTTCGCCGCGGCGGCGACACTCGCGAGAAAGCGCTCATGGACGAGCTCTCGACCTACGGCGAACAGCTCGACCGCGACATCGGCCTGATGCTCGAGCAGTGCTTCGGCATCGGCGAGCGCGTGGAGAACTATGCGCGGCTGAAGGACCCCGCCCTTCTCACCGGTCTTGACCTCACCATACTCCGGCTCTTCCGCCGCAGGACGCAGATAACCATGCTCTCCGACTGTCTCCGCCGCGAGCCCGCAAAGGATGTCACTAGCGGCGACATCGGCGAGTTCTGCCGCCGCTTCTTTGACGAAAGCCGCGGGATAATGGCAAGCTCCGGCGTCCGCCGGCTCTCTATGGCGGACGGAGGCTTTCTCAGATCCACCGCCTTTTTCTCCGAGCGAGAGGTGGAGAGACTGCTCGCGTGCCTCCTCACCGGCGCGCTCGCGATGAGCGGCGGCGAGCCGCTGCGGTTCTCGCTTTCAAGTCTCGGCAGAACGGTCCGCATCCGTGCCGCGAGCGATTCCCCGCTCTTCAACGAGGACGCCTTCTCGCAGGCGCTCGAACTGCCCGAGTCGCTGGGAAAATTCATCGCCGTCGGCAGCGGGCTCGAGCTGCGGCTCGCAAGCGAGCTCGCCGCGCGCTCGTCCGGCTATCTCCGCTTCATGCGGGAGGACGGGCACGGCGTCCTCACCGCCGTCGTCTCCCCCGAGAACGCCGGCTACACGCCGCGTCTCGCGCAGGAGACACTGGCCTCGGACACCGCATTTCCTCAGCTTGTGGTGGAGTATTCGGAGCTGATAAAGTAACAATAAATTGAAGAGGCGGGATGCGTAGCATCCCGCCTCTTCTTCGTTTTTTTGGCTATTACGCGCTTGCCCACCTTGAAGCGATGAATCCCGGTATGAGCCAGAGTATCGAGTAGAGCAGAAGATTCAGCGGCGTCGCGACCGTCGGGGTCTGCGTAAAGCAGAGATAGAACATTATCAGCATACCGAGCACTGCCGACACGAGCGTGAGCGCCGTCGATATGCGCACCGCGCGCCGGAGGTTCCGCGCGCAGGCGATACACTCGGCGTAGTGCTTCAGTCCCTCGCGGCTGACGACGGCGGAGATCTTTCCGACGAACAGCCTGTCCGGGTCGGAGAGCGCTATCCGCTCCGCCTCCTTGGGGAAATCTATTGTATCGGTCGAGACGCTGAAATTGGACTCTATCATCGACGGGGTGATATTGAAGTCCCGCGTGGCAAATACCGGCATGAGGTGCTGACGCGTGAGCATCGCAAGTCCGCGCTTGACGGCGCCGGACGCGTTGTAACTCACGGCAAACACGCCGACGAGCTCGAGATTGACGGCGATAAACACGTTTGTCTTTCCGCTGACGTCCTTCGGAATACTGATGTTGTTGCGCACCATGAACGTCGCACTGCCCGCGAGGACCATGTTCCCTTCTATCTCGCCGCTGATGCCGCCGTTCTCGTAGAACTTGAAGTTCTGTACCTTCATCAGCGGCTCGGGCGTCTGATTGCTGTGCTGTTCCGCAAACGGACGGGATATCGCCGCGCCGGACGCGTTTATCAGGCTCGCGGCGTAGGTGATGACCTTGTCCTTCGGGTATCCGCGGTACACCTTGAGTCCGTTCAGGGCGGTGTTTCCGGGCGGGAATATGTCGAGGTCTGTGACGACGACGTTCGTTATACCGCTCAGGCTCTCCGCCGCCGCCCAGCCGGTTATCGCCTCGCCGAGGCCGTAGAGGTGCTTTGCCGCGCGGGAGAACGCGAGGCAGAACGGCATCATCAGCGACAGCGGCGCGCCCGCCGCGGATATCGCGGCAAGGCACCACACAAACCTCGTCCCGCCGCCGGTGCCGAAGCTCGCCACCGCCGCAAGAACGATAGACGCTATGATGACTATCGGCGCTGTCACGCGCCAAACCTTCCGCGCGTGGTCGGGGCTGTTGAGGCGGCTCACAAATCCTATCGGCTTCTGCGCGCGGTATTTGACCGCCGTATCCTCTCCGTCATAAAGCTCCGGCTCCGCCGCTATTATGTACGGACGGCTCATTCCCGCCGCCGCGCGGCAGCTCTTGAGCTTCGCGAGAGTGAGCTTTCTCGAGTAGTATGCCGCGGCGAGCATCGACGCCGCGCCGACCGTAGAGAACCCATAGTATCCGCCCCACTCCGGCTTTATCGCGACAAAGAACAGGTAGATAAGCGACGTGAGGTTTGCGAATACGACAACGCTCTCCATATTCGGCCGGAGGGTCGCTATGTCTCGAATACCCGCCGCCGTCGTCTCAAAGCAGAGCGCCATGACTCCTACCTGGAGCAGTACGTTGAAGAATATGTAGATGTACGGCTTCTCGACGTATGTGAATATCGCGGGAAGGTCAATGCCGATATACGGCGCAAATCCGATGAATGCCAGAAGCACCGTCAGCAGTGCCGCCGACAGGAGGCGCAGACGTCCCCGCCCGAGCTCACGCACGAGCAGGCTCACTTCCTCCTCGGGCTCGATGCCCGGCTCGGTCTCGGACGGCTCCGCCGCAGACTCCTCCGGCTCGGGACGCTTCCTGCGGTGCTTGCGGAGCTTCTCCTCGTGCTCCTGCTTGAATGTCTCCTCGCTCACGTCTCCGCCTTGAAGCTTCGGACGGAACTCCGCGTCGTGGCCGAAGATCCCTTCGAGCTTGCCGCCGAAGACTTTCTTGCCCTCCTCGGCCTTGGCCTCCTTCATCACGGTGCGGCGCTCGGCGGGTTCCTCGTCCTCGCGCTTTTTTCCGCCGAAGCGGCGGCGCTTTTCCGTTTCCTCGGTCTTTTCCTCTTCGAAGATATGTATCCTGCCCATCTCGTCCCGCTGGTCGGGCTCCGCAGGATACTCGTTCTGCTCCTCGGTGACGTGGTCGGCGGCAAATTCCACCTGCCGCTTTATCTCGAGCTCGAGCTCTCTCTCGCGCTTTTCCCGCTCGCGCTCGGCCTCGGCGCACTCCCGCTCCTCCTGCTCGGTGCGGAGCTGCTCCTCGGTCTCGCGAAGCTTCTGCTCCTCGCGCTCCTCCTGCATCCTCGCCGCGACCTCGCCGAGCTTATCGGTGAGTTCCTCGCTCGTCATCTCGTACGCCGGGACCTGCGGCTCCGGCTCGGGTGCGGGTTCGGGCTCAGGTTCGGGCTCCGCCGCGCGCTCCACGCCGAACTCCGCGAGTATATCGTCTATGGAGAAGCTGTACTCCTCCACGCTCCTGTCTATATCCGCAAGTATCTCCGCAGTGCTCGCGGGGTCGCGTCTCTCCTCCGGAGAGGACTTGTCCCGCTCAGCATCTCTGCGTTTGTCATCCATGTAAATTCACCGCCCTAATCAGTCTTGCTTCTTCATGCGCTGACGGACCGCCTCGAACAGTACGACGGCCGCCGCCGCGCTCGCGTTGAGCGAGCTCATCTTTCCGAGCATCGGTATCGACACGGTATAGTCGCACCGTTCGAGCACGAGCCGGCTCACTCCGTCTCCCTCCGCCCCGACGACTATCGCGGCGGGGGTATTGAAGTCGGTCTCATAGAGCGAAGTACTGCCGCCGCCGGCCGTTCCGAATATCCAAAAGCCTTCATCCTTCAGCCGTTCGATAAGCGACGCGATATTCGCGACGCGCGCCACCGGTATATGCTCGAGCGCTCCGGCGGACGCCTTGCTCACCATGGCGGTGAGTCCCGCCGCGCGTCTCTCACGGGTGATCACCCCGTCCGCCCCGGCGGCCTCCGCAGAGCGGATTATCGCGCCGAGGTTATTCGGGTCGGTCACCCCGTCGCATATGACGAGCAGGGGCGGCGTGTCCTTCGGCTTTGCCGCGCAGGCCGCGAGTATGTCGTCAAGCTCGGCGTACTCCCTTGCGGGAAGCCTGCCTATGACACCCTGATGCGAGCGCGTGCGGCTCATCGCGTCGAGCTTGCGGCGGTCGACCTCGACCACCGCCGCGCCCTTCTCACGGGCTATGGCGGCGATGCGGCGGAGCGTCCCGTCCGGGTCGCGCGCGATATAGAGCTTGTCTATCATCTTGCCGGCCTCCAGCGCCTCAAGCACCGGGTTCCTGCCCTCTACGAGGTCCTCGGACGCCGTGTCTCTCTCCCTCGCGCGCTCGTCTCTCATGCTCATCCTCCAAAACAGGTCTGCGTATATCCGAAGACAAATTTCGGGATATACCTGCTTCATATTATAGCACGTTTCGACCGCGTATGAAAGGGTGTGACGATAATTTTTTACAAGCATTTTATGCCTTGTTATAACTTCCGATATGTAGTATAATAGTCGCGTACGCGGTCTTTGAGAATATCTTTTGGGAGGGCAAACAAAATGATCAAGGGTTATCACCACATCGGACTGTACGTAAGTGACACGGCGCGCAGCCTGAAGTTCTACACCGAGGCGCTCGGCGGCAGGGTGACTATGAGCTTCGGCCCGGACGATCACAAGATCTACATGGTCGAGCTCGCACCGGGAGCCACGGTCGAGCTTATCCCGCACGCCACCGGCAGCGAAAATCAGCCCTGGGCGCACATCGCCCTGCATACCGACAACGCGCGCGAGGCGTTCGAGCGCGCCGTCGCGAACGGCGCCACGGTCAAGAGCGAGCCGCGGGACGGCAATCTCGGCGGCAATGCGCCGATGACGAACGCATTTGTCATCGGGCCGGACGGCGAGTCGATAGAATTCTTCGAGGTGGAGTAAATGGCAAAGGACAAGGCTCCATGCCGCCGCGCCCCCGTGACCCTCGCGGTCTGCGGCGCGGCGTCGCTGGCCTTTGCTCTCATGGCAAACTACGGGTGCTACCGCGCCCGGAACGAAATTGCGGTCTACCTGCTGTTCGGCGCGCTGATGTTCCTCTCGCTCTTTTTTCTGTGGCGGGACGGATGTCTCGAGCGCGGCGGCGTCCTCGCCCTCTCGATAGCGTTGGCAGCGGCGGCGTTCGTCATTCGGATATGCTTTATCGACTACCGCTCGGGCGACTACAACTCGTTCCTTGTGAACTGGGTGCAGTTCTACCGCGATAACGGCGGCTTTGCGGCGCTGGACGTGCCGGTGGGCGACTATAACCTCCCCTACCTCTACCTGCTCGCCTTCTTCTCCTATATCCCTATCGACGACCTCTATCTGATAAAGCTGTCGTCCGTCGCGTTCGACGTGCTCGCGGCGTTCTTTGCTCTGCGGCTGGTATCGCGGTTCACCGAAAACCTCGCGGCGCGCCTTGCGGCATACTTTGCCGTCCTGCTTCTGCCGACGGTTTTCCTCAACAGCTCCCTCTGGGCCCAGTGCGACAGTATCTACACCGCGTTCGCGCTCGGCGCGCTGTACTTCGCTTTTGAGCGACGTCCGGTGCTCGCGATGCTGTTCGGCGCGGTGTCGTTTGCGTTCAAGCTCCAGGCGGTATTCCTTCTGCCGGTGTTTGCGGTGTTCCTCATGCTCGGGCATATCAAGTGGCGGCACGTTCCGCTCTTCCCCGCCTTCTATGCGGTGACGGCGCTCCCCGCGATTATCGCGGGACGTCCCCCGCTCGATGCGATACTGATATACGTCCGTCAGGCGGGCGAATACTCCTCGCGCATCACCCTGAACGCGCCTAACTTCGCCGTCCTGTTCAAGGACGCGGAAAATCCTCAGCCCTACGCGCTTCTGCTTGTCGTGCTGGCGTTTCTGTTCCTCGCGGCTCTGCTCGGCGTGGCGTACCTCCGCCGGGACAGCCTCGACGACCGCGGGATACTGCTCCTCACGCTTGCAATGTGCATCGGCATTCCCTTCTTTCTGCCGTACATGCACGAGCGGTACTTCTATATCGCGGAGGTGCTGAGCGTCGTATGCGCCTGCGCGGGCGCGGTACACTTCACCGCGCCGGTGCTTGTACAGGCGGCGAGCATGATATGCTATGACGCGTACCTCAACGGCGTCTACCGCTTCCGGCAGTCACTCGCGGCGATGCTTATGGCGGCGGCGCTCGCCATCGTCACGGCGACGGTCGTGATGCGCCTCTTCGGCGGGCGCTCCGGCGGCTCCGAGTCCAAGTCCGAAACTTAGCTGAATACAATGAAACGGACGGCAAACGCCGTCCGTTTTTTCACGCCGAAAATCGCGGATTTTTTGCGGAGATACTTGACAAGTCAATTCTACAAATGTAGAATTATATTAGCTTCTACATTTGTAGAACAAAGGAGGCATCTCTATGAACAAAGCCTTCCGCCGTCTACCGGATGCGGAGCTCGAGGTCATGCAGGCCGTCTGGGACTGCGCTCCGCCCGTCACGCGGGCAGGCGTCGACGAAATACTCCGCAAGACGCACCCCATGGCGCAGACGACGCTTCTCACCCTCCTCACCCGCCTCTCGGAGAAGGGCTTTCTCTCGATAGAAAAGAACGGTCGGCGCTCGGAGTACGTCCCGCTCGTCTCAAAGCAGGACTACCTCGCCTCGCAGAGCCGGCGGTTCTTCGACAAGCTCTGCGGCGGGAGCGTACCGACGTTTGCTTCCGCACTCTGCGACGGCGGTCTTACGAAGGAGGAGATAGCCGAGCTGCGGCGGCTGCTTGACGAGGGGGCGCTGTGATGAGCATTTTCTTCTCGGCGCTCGTGAGCGCGATATTCGCCTTCGTCGTCCTGATGTGGTTTGACCCGGAGGAGGGCAAGGAGAGCGAAAAAGGAAGCCACCGTCTTTTCAGCTACTCGATAATTCTGCCGCTTTACGTCCTCCTCATCTGCGGCGTCTGTGTATACAAATACGGCACAGGGTCGCTTCCCGAGCTGTTTGCGGTGTTTTTCCCGATATTTGCGGAGATTTGCGTCTACTACGCTCTGCTTCTCCCGCTTCTGCCGGTGCTTCGGCGACACATCGGCGCGAGGACCGTGGCGCTTATCTGGATGCTCCCCGACTTTCTCCTTTTCACCGTCGTCTGGAGCAATGTATACAACGGCTTTGATATGCCGGTGTTCGTCCTGCATCTTCGCGGGATAAATATATGGTGGCTGATAGGCATCTGGGGCGCGGGATTTACAGTTGTCTTTCTCGGAAAGATTGTCTCGCACCTCGTCTTCCGCCACAGGATACTCAAGAACGCAAGGCCGCTTGATGATCCCGAAGCCGTCACTATACTGCTTGAGGAAGCGTGGAGGTATCGCCCCGGCAAGCGGAAGCAGCGCTCGCTGTACCGCCCCGTCGTCTCGGACGCGGTGCGCTCCCCACTCTCGATAGGTCTCTTCCGCTTTACAACGAGGATAGTCCTGCCGGAGAGGAAATACACGCCGGAGGAGCTTCGCCTTATCTTCCGCCACGAGATCGTCCACATCGAGCGCGAGGACGTGTGGTGCAAGTACTTCATGGTCTTCTGCTCGGCGGTATGCTGGTTTGACCCGCTTATCTGGATAGCGTCGAGGAAGAATGCGGAAGACCTTGAACTCAGCTGCGACGAGACCGTCCTTCTCGGCTGTGACGCCGAGACGAAGCGCCTCTACGCCGAGCTGATACTGAATACCGCGGGGGACGACAGCGGATTTTCGACCTGCCTCTCCTCCTCCGCCGCGTCGGTACGCTACCGTCTCGGCGCGGTGATGCGTCCCAAGGCGCGGAAAGCGGGCGCGCTGATTGTCGGCGTCCTGGTGTTTCTGCTGCTCGTATGCAGCGGGAGCGTTGCGCTCGCTTACGGAGAAGTCTCCGGAAACGACGCGATATTCGGCTCAGACGAGTACACTCTCGCCTCAGTCCGAAGAAACGACGGCAGGACTTACTTCACCGGCGGCAGCTACGACCTCACCGGTAACACGCCGGACAACATCGACGCGGACACGCTTTCCGAATATCTCTCCGGGCTGGAGCTTGAAAATATGTCCTCCTTCCTTCTCGACCCGCCCGATGAGGACAGACTGATGGAAGCGGTGTACGACCGGGCAGACGGCCAGTCTCTCTATCTTGACATATACGAAGACTACCTCACGGTCGCAAAGTATGACAGCCGTCTCCGGCTCCGCACCTCGAACTACTTTATCCGGGGCGGCGCGGACAAGGGCTTTCTACGGCATATCGCGCCGGAGATACCCGAGCTCAAAGTCCGGCTCTTCGACGACGGGAACAGGACCGTCGGCCACTCGTTGGAAGTCACGCCGGACGTTCTCACCTTCATCGACGCGGACGGGAGCGAGCGGACGGTCCGCGAGCGCGCGCGGAGCACGAGCGACGTGAGCGGCATCTTCGGAATGCAGCCGGACAGGATGCAGCTCTCGTTCTCTATGCCGGCCGTCTCGGAGGTCGAGGTAGAATACGTTCCCATTGCGGGCGGCGAAGCCGTCCGCGAGGAGGCGCGTCCCGAGGACAATGTGTTTGCCGTCGACCCGGCGGACTTCGCCGCCGTGTACAGGGTGAAGGTCGAGCTCGACTGCGGCGGCGAGACCTGCCGCGCGGAATATGCTTTTTCCGTCGATTGGAATGATTTTGCGGAAAATAGGTAAAGGAGCGTGCTAAAATTCCCACGCGGTCACCGACCGCGTGGGAATTTTACAGCCTCGCAGAGTTTCGCCGCCCACGGCGGCGCCGCGCCGGTTCGCGCGGTTGATGTTGCCGTAGGCAACATCGCGCAGGGCAATTATATCAATGTTTGGCATTGTCCGCGAAGCGGGCAATGCTCACGAGGGCTGAATATGTGCCGATGTGGAAATAGGTCGGCGCCCTCGTGTTTGCCCCGAGCATTTCAATCGGAAGGGCTCCCGCGCGGTCTACCGACCGCGCGGGAATGCGTCGATTTTCCGCCGAAGGCGGAAACCGCGCTTGTTCGCGCGGTTAAAGTTGCTTGCCTGTGGCAAGCAACTTTGCGCAGGGCAATTATATCAATGTTTGGCATTGTACGCGAAGCGGGCAAAGCCCACGAGGGCTGAACAGGTGCCGGTGCGGGATGTGTTGGCGCCCTCGTGTTCCGCACGAGCATTTCAATTAAAAGGGCTCCCACGCGGTCGCCGACCGCGTGGAAATTTTACCGCCTCGCAGAGTTTCGCGCCTTTGGCGCGAAATAGAGTTAAATCCGTTTTTTCCGGCGGCAATGCGCCCTCAAGCCTTTACAGCATCCGACCATCTACCGGGCGCATCAGACCTCGGCGCTTCGCGCCGACGTCCCGACATTGTGCAAACGGTCGGACGTCGGAAAAAACTCTTTGCGCGGAGCGTGCGTCGATTTTCCGCCGAAGGTGGAAAACTCGGCGCGTAGCGTAGTGTAAAGCACCGTGCAGAGCTATGCTCTGCACGGTGCTCTCGACGCGAAAGGGTGCGCAGCGGAGCGAGCACATTTCGCGCCGAATTATTTGTACTCGAACCAGTCAAACTTTGCCTCGCCGCCGTCGCCCGAGGCGAACATCCCGATGAACGCTCCGACGAAGCCTCCGGCGGTCTCGCTTCCGATGTAGCCGCCGTCAAGGCCCTCATACAGCGGGTGCAGATGCTCCTCGTCCTCGCCGTAGAGGAAGCTGTGGCTCTGACCCGCCGCCTTTATCTCGAGGACGGCGCAGTCGTGCTCCCACTCTACCTCGGCAAGAACCTCGGTCTCGCTCTTTATCTGCATATCCGTGAAGCTCTCGCCCTCCTGCCACGCGGCGTGCTTCACGGCGCGGAGGACGCGGCGTCCGTCATTTTCCGCAAGCTCGATGCTCATTCCCGCGTAGTTGTTCTGGATTATCGCAAGTCCCGCGAAGCTTCCGGATGTCGGCGTGAACTCGATATGCGTCTTTGCCTCGAAGCTCATGTGCTGCTGACGCCGCCCGAGGAAGCCGAGCGCGTGCGGCGTGAATTTCATGCCGCCCTGCATTATCATCTCGATGTCCGGCTTTACAAACTCCGGACGTATCGTGCCCTCCGCGCGGATGACGAGCTTCCCGTCCTCTAGGCGCGTCGGGGTATTCGCGGGCGTGCCGAGCCAGTTCCACTCGAGGGCGAGCTTTTCGCCGTCGAAGTCGTCCCGCGCGGGCTTCTCCTGGAACGGATGCGACGGCAGGTCGGACGACGGGTAGGTGAACTCGCACTTTCCGGTCTCGGGGGATATGACCGGCCAGCCGTCCTCCCAGACGACCGGAGCTATGAAGGTCTCACGCCCCATGTTCTTGTGGTAGCCGCCGTAGATGCGGCTGCCGAGGAAGACCGCGTACCACGACCCATCCTTCAGCTCCACGAGGTCGGCATGGCCGACGTTGCATATCGGGTGCATGTTCGAGAGGTGGCGGTGCGTGAGTATCGGGTTGCCGCGGTAGCCCTCGTACGGGCCGTGCAGGGTGCGGCTCCGCGCTATCGTCACGGCGTGGTAGTGCTCGGTGCCGCCCTCGGCTATCATGAGGTAGTACCAATCCCCCACGTGATATATGTGCGGAGCCTCCGGCGCGGAGGCGTCCACGAGGGCGCTCGTCCAAAGCCCGTACTCCTCCCCCACGAGTTCCCACTTCTCAAGGTCGAGCTCGCGGTGGACTATGCGGTATTTGTCGTTCCCGCCGGGCATCATCGAACCTGCATACGTTATCCAGCAGGAGCCGTCCTCGTCCCAGAAGATATCCGGGTCAAAGAGCATCGGGAACTTGTGCGGCTCGCTCCACTCCCCGCGCGGGTCGTCCGCCGTGACGATGTAGGTGGTGAGGACGCTCATATTGACGACTATCAGGTAGAACTTCCCGTCATGATAACGGAGCGTCGGGGCGAACAGTCCGCCCGAGATACCGTCCGGCGCGAGGGGCAGATAGTCCGGGTTCGTAAACGCGTAGTTTATGAGCTCCCAGTGCTCCAGGTCGCGGCTGTGGTAGAGCGGTATTCCCGGAAAGTAGGAGAAGGACGAGGTCGCGAGATAGAAGTCGTCCCCCACGCGGACAATCGACGGGTCCGGGTTGAAGCCGGGAATTATCGGGTTGTGTATCATAAATTCTCCCTCCTGAATGACGGAGCGGCACTCTTGTGCCGCTCCGATGTTGTTCTGTTACTCTTCCTCGTGGGTATCCTCACCCTCGGCGTCCCCGCCGTGGTGATGATGGTGGTGGTGGTGATGGTCGTCCTCGCCGAAGTCGAGCTCGAGACGGTCGCCGCAGTGCGGGCACTCGAAGACGCGGTCGCGCCACATCTCCTCGGTGAGCTCTATCTTCTCGCCGCAGACAGGGCACGCAAGCTCAAGACCGAGCTCGGGCACGTCGTCCTCGTCCTCATCGCCGTGATGGTGATGGTGGCAATGACCGCAACCACACCCGTCCTCGTCGTCCTCGTCGTCGGACTCATCTCCGTCATGGTGGTGGCAGTGATGGCAGCCACACCCGTCCTCGTCATCATCGTCGTCCTCGTCATCGTCCGCGAGGATCTCAAAGATGTCGTCTATCGACTCGTCCATCAGGTCGACGGTGTCCTGGAGCGCCTTCACGCGCTCCTCGAGCGTCTCGGTCTGCTCCTCGAGACCGCCTATGACGTCGATAAGCGCGGCTATCAGCTTGTGCTCCGGCGTGTCGGCGTCGAGGGTCATGCCCTCGACAAGTCCCTTGACGTAGGATATCTGCTTTTTCAGCTCCATACTGCCCGCCTTACTTCGCGCGCTCGAGATACTCGCCGGTGCGGGTATCTATGCGTATGAACTCGCCCACGTTGACAAAGAGCGGAACCTTGATGGTCGCGCCGGTCTCGAGGGTCGCCTGCTTCATGACGTTCGTGGCGGTGTCGCCCTTGACGCCCGGCTCGCAGTCGGTTATCTCGAGCACGACGAACGTCGGCGGCTCGATGCCGAAGATGTTGCCCTTGTAGCTGAGGACCTTGACGTTCTCGTTCTCCTTGACGAACTTGAAGTTGTCGTCAAGCTTGTCCTTGCTAATCGGGATCTGGTCGTAGGTCTCGTTATCCATGAAGTAGTAGAGATCGTCCTCGCTGTAAAGGTACTGCATGTCCCGGCGCTCGATGAACGCGGTCGGGAAACGCTCGGTCGGGCTGAAGCTGCGGTCGACAACGCCGCCGTTGATGACGTTGCGCATCTTCGTGCGGACGAACGCCGCGCCCTTGCCCGGCTTGACGTGCTGGAACTCGATGACCTGCATTACCTGGCCGTCAAGCTCAAATGTTACTCCGTTACGGAAATCACCGGCAGAAATCATATTTCAAAACCTCCATGAAACCTGTTTATACACAGTCTAACTAAGTTATTTTACACTATCTTCCGCGTTATTGCAATACCTTTTTCAAAAAGCTCAAAGAATTATGAGCTCCTTGGGCGCTTTCGTGATGTCCTCGCCGCAGTTTTCGCGCATGATGACGACGTCCTCGATGCGCACGCCGAACTGCCCCGGTATGTAGATGCCAGGCTCGGCGGAGACGACGGCATTGAGCGGCATGGGCGTCTTCACTCCCGGCGCGGCGTTCGGACCCTCGTGTATCTCGAGGCCGAGGCTGTGACCGTAGCTGTGGCCGAAGTACTCGCCGTATCCGGCGTCCTCTATGACCTTTCTCGCGGCGGCGTCTATGTCCTCTCCGGGGACGCCCGCCCGGCTCGCGGCGATGCCCGCAAGCTGCGCCTCGAGAACGGTGTTGTAGACCTTCCTCATCTCGGGCGTGACGTGGCCGACGGCGACGGTGCGGGTCATATCCGAGCAGTAGCCGTGATACTTGCTGCCGAAGTCCATGGTGATGAAGTCTCCGTCCTCTATCTTCTTGTCGGACGGGACGCCGTGGGGCATGGACGAGTTCTTTCCGCTCACGACTATCGGGTCGAAGCTGACGTTCTCCGCGCCGTTCAGGAGCTGACGGTACACGAGCTCCGCCGCTATCTCCTTCTCGGTGACGCCAGGCTTTATCTTCGGCAGGACCTCCTCGAGCGCCTTCTCGCTTATACGCTGAGCCTTTATCATCAGCTCTATCTCCTCGTCGGTCTTCGAGCCGCGCGCGAGCTCGAGCTTCGAGCCCAGCGGGACGAGCTCGTACCCCTCGAGGCCGCTCTTCCAGACGTTGTACTCGCCTATCGTCATGCGCGAGTCCTCAAAGGCGACGGTCTTTGCGCCGGCCTCCGCGAGCACCTCGCTTATGAGCGCCTGATAGCGGCGTCCGCGTCCCACCGGGAGGACCTTGTAGCCCTCTATCTTCGCTTCGGCCGCCTCGATATAGCGGGAGTCGGTGAAAAACCACGCCCCCTCCGCCGTCACGACCGCCGCGCCCGCGCTCGACGGGAACCCGGTGGCGGCTCTGCGGTTCACGCCCGAGGTTATGAGCATCGCGTCGGTGCCGGCCTCGGAGAGGATCGAACGGATCTTTTCTACGTTGGACATAATATCTGCCTCCTGTGAAATGTTTGCATATTTTGTCGCGCGGTGCGCGTATCTGCCTAGCCCAGCTTCTCAAGCTCCTCGAGATATATCCGCTTCATCTCGGCGGCGTCCTCCGCCTGCGTCCCCGCGCTCTCGCATATAATGCGCGGCGCGAGTCCGCGCTCCGCGAGGAGCCTCGCGAGCGGACGGAAGTCCGGCCCGAACGACCCGTCCGAGAGGACGAGGTGCTTCTTCTCCCCGCCCTTCGAGAACTCGATGTGCGAGAAGTGTATGTGGAAGCTCTCGGCGCGTTCGCGCCCGAGCTTACTCTCGAGCTTGTCAAGGAGCTCCGCCGTGGCTTCCCTGCCCTCGAGGGCGCCGAGCGTGCGGGCGTACAGATGCCCGAAATCCACGCACGGTAGCAAGCGGTCATCCGCAAGGCAGAGCTCCGTCACCTCGTCGAAGTCGCCGAGCTGATTGATCTTTCCCATCGTCTCGGGGCAGAGCGCGATGTCTCCGTACCCCTCCGCCTCCGCCGCGCGGAGGCATTCGAGAAGCGTCGTCCTCGCGTCCGCAAGGGCTTCCTCGCGCGCGCGGCCGGTCGTCGAGCCGGAGTGTATGACTATGCGGTCCGCGCCCATTGCCTTCGCAGCGGCGCAGGACTGCAGAACGTAGCCTATGTTCTTTTCCATGTTTGCGAGGTTCGTGAGGCTTATGAAGTACGGCGAGTGGACCGAGAGCGCTATCGAATGTGCCCTCGCGTTTTCGCCGAGCTTTGCGGCAGTCTCTCCACTTATGCGGACGCCGTTGCCGCACTGGTACTCGTATGCGTCTATACCCATCGTCTCATGCAACCACTTAGGCGCGTCGAGCGAGCTCTTGCTAACGGCGGAGAAGCTGTCCGAATTTCCCGCCGCGCCGAAGAGCGCAAGTTTATTAGCCATTCTTTACCTTCTTTCCGTATCTCTCATTTGCAAGCGCTATGAAGGGCATCTCCGCGAGGCGGCGCAGGCGGAACAGCGGGTTCTCGTCCATCCCGCGCGGATAGACTATCGCCGCCTTACAGCCGGCGCGCTTCGCGCCCCACACGTCTGTGAATATCTGGTCGCCTATCGACATAAGCTCGTCCGGTCGGACACTGAGCGTCTCTGCCGCCCAAAGAAAGCCCTTTTTACCGGGCTTTCGACAGCCGAGGCGGTACGGTATCCCGAGCGCTCCGGCGACGGCGCTCACGCGCGCCTCGCGCCGCGTGTTCGAGACTATCGCCGCGCGGATGCCCGCGTCACCAAGCGAGCGGAGCCACGCCTTCACGCGCGCGTCCGGCTCATTCTCGGAGTATTTCGCTATGGTGTTGTCCATATCGAGCGCCACGGCGCGGACGCCGTGCGCGCTCAGCCACTCCGCCGATATGTCGCACACGTCATAAAACTCCGCGTCTGCTCTCAGCCGTAAAAACACTCTCATACCTCCGTCATGCCGGGCATAGTTTTATTGTGTATCCTGCTTTGACCGCATTATCGTGCGAAACGGCGCAAGGCGCCGACGTCCCGCCCAAAGCCTCGCAGAGTTTCGCCGCTTCAGCGGCGAAATAGAGTCTAATTCATTTTCGGCGGCGGCGTGTACGTCGCCGAAAATACCTCTCGCGTAGCGCGCGTCGAAGGCGGCGCAGCCGTCGAGGCGCGAAGCGGAGCGCATGCCGTCGGCAAGGCTACGCCTTGTCCGACGGTTTCACTTGAAATTGCGCCTGCGCAATTTCAAGTGAACATCTCGCGGGAAATTGGTCGCAGCGGAGCGAGCGCGATTTCCCGCGACTATATTATACCAAATGCCGCCGCAATACACAAATCTTTTTTGCGGCGGCGGTCAAATTCACAGCGGAGGTGTTTCCATGCCGTCCGACAGCTTCAAAATTACGATATGTGTTCTGCCCTCCGACGTCCGTGCGGCGGAGGGCCACGGTTTCCCGCTCTGTCACCTCGCTTACGGCTTCGGCGAGGACGGCAGGCTGTGCCGGGGCGACCTCGGCGTCGGCGTAAGGGGCGGACTGCTCGGGGTGAGCGACCGCGGCGTCACCGACGCCACGCCCTACCCTGCCGACCTGCTCCGCGACATACGGCGCGAGTGCGACGCGCGCGGCTTTGACGGCGTGCTCTGCGACTTCGAGCAGCCGCCGAATGCCTTCACCTCGCGCTTTGCCTACGAGGCGGCGCTTTACTTCTCCTCGCTCCGTATGCGTCTCTGCGTGCCGGAGGCGTTCGCGGACACCGCGCCCGGCGCGACGCTCCTCATCTCCGGCGCGACGCTCGGCGGTTCCTACGAGGAGTCGATCCGCCGCGCCGTGTTCAGGTACGGCCCGGGACGTGCGGCGCTGCTCTTCGAGCCGGTGTGCGTCGACTTCGCCATGCCCTCCCCGCGCGGCGCGGAGGATTTCGTCACGCCACAGCGCCTCGAGGAGATACGCTCGGAGCACGGCTCGATGGTGTACTTCTCCCACGAGCTCTCGGCAAACTATTTCACCTACCGCACGTCCTCCGGCGAGAGCCGCTTCGCGCTCTTTGACGACGAGCGCTCCATGCTCCGCAAGCTGAATATCGCGCGGGGGTGCGGCTTCCGCGAGGCGTACCTGTGCTGGCCGGACGTCTCCGATGCGCTTGACGATTTGAATAAACTCAAATAATCAAATTGCAAAATAAATATTTGATTATTCTAAAAATTGTGCTATAATAGATATACAGGCGAAAAGTCCGTGTTGACTTTCGCCCGCATCGGTTCATCGTCCGCCTGCTTGCCTGCCCCGCCGGGGCATCGGAGGAACTGTAAAATGAACGAATATCATGAGCTGTTGGACGTGATGCGCGAGCTGCACAACATATCCGGTTTCAGAATAACGATACACGACATAGATTTCAAGGAGATCTATGCGTATCCGCAGGAGCCGCTGCCATTCTGCCGGCTCATGCGTGAAAATCCGGAGGCTCACCGCCGGTGCAAAGCGTGCGACATAGCTTCCTTCGAGAAGGTCAGGAGAACGGGACAGGCGTGCGTCTACCGCTGTCACATGGGGCTTCACGAGGCGGTCGTGCCGATATACAGCTTCGGCATACTCTCCGGCTACATGATGATGGGTCAGACGATAGACCCCTCTCCCCTCAGCCGCGAACGCTGCCGCTCGGCGGCGCTCGAGCTGATAAAGGACGAGAAGGTGCTGAATGAGGCGCTGAACCTCGTCCCCGTCCGCAGCGACGACCAGATACGCAGTGCGATAAAGATAATGAGCATCTGCGCCTCCTACATAACCCTCACAAACCAGCTCCGCACCGACACGCGCGACCTTGCGACCCAAGCGCGGCAGTACCTCGACGAGCACTACGCCTCAAAGATAACCCTCGAGCGCCTGTGTGAGACTCTGTATTGCAGCCGCGCCACCATCACGAGCGCCTTCCGCGCGGCGAACGGCTGCTCGATAGGCGAATACCTCGTCAAGGTACGCGTGTCCAAGGCAAAGGAGCTTCTGCGCGAGACCTCGCTTCCGTTTGACGAGGTCGCGAACCGTTGCGGCTTCTCGGACAGGGGCTACTTCGCGAAGGTGTTCAAACGCCACTGCGGCGTCACCCCCGGCGAGTACCGCGAAGGCAAAGGAGAATAAAACAAGGCCGCCACGCTCCCGTGGCGGCCATTTTCTCTTCGCGCCTCGCAGAGTTTCGCGCCAAAGGCGCGAAATAAAATCAAATCCGTAAATTTCGGCGGCGTGTACGGCGAAATTTACACCTCACGCGGAGCGTGCGTCGATTTTCCGCCAAAGGCGGAAAACTCGGCGCGTAGCGTAGCGCTCGCCGCCGGCAGAGCTCCGCTCTGTCCGGCGGCTTCGCTTGAAATTGCGCCTGCGCAATTTCAAGCGAAAGTCTCGGCGCGAAAGGGTGCGCAGGGCGATTTATCGCCCGAGCACATTTTGCGCCGACTAGCCCGTGAGGGCTAGTCTACTTTTGTCCCGCAGTTCGGGCAGAACTTCATCCCGGCGAGCTCCGGCGGGAAGACAAATCCGCAGGAGGGACACTTCTTCGGCTCGGGACGCTTCCTGCCGCAGTTGGGACAGAAAGACATGGTGTTGACCATGCCGCAGACACAGGTCCAGCTGTCCTGCGGATTCTCCTGCTTCTGCGGCGCCGGCTCCGAGGGAACGTCCCGCATCAGCTCGGCGACGTCTATCGGAGCGCTGCCTCGCGCCATACCCATGCCGACAAAGCCGTTCACCGCGCCGGACGGGTTCTCCGCCGCCGACTCCATTGCGTTTGCGGAGGCCGCGCCCACCCTCGCGCCGAGCATCGCGCGGCTCTCGGAGTACACACGCGACTCCTGAAGGTCGCGTATCTTGTCAAAGCTCTCGTCGTCCGGGAGGATGCTCCCGAACGTCAGCGTCATTATCTCGACGCCGCGCTCGTCGTGCCACTTGCGGCTGAGCCTCTCCTTGAG
>CANPWY010000026.1 GCA_947585215.1 uncultured Clostridia bacterium | reverse complement strand
ATTGCTAAACTGAAATCGCTTACTCGGAGTCTGTCTTGTGACATTTTCCGAAAGCAGAATAAGAAACGGAGGAATAAATTATGAGCAAGTCCACTGTCCGTATCGGCTTTATCGGCTGCGGCGGCATAGCCAACCAGAAGCACCTGCCCGGCATGGCGCAGGAGAAGGAGCACGGCGCACAGCTCGTCGCGTTCTGCGACCTTATCGAGGAGCGCGCGCAGAAGGCCGCCGCCGAGTACGGCGATCCCGGCGCGAAGGTCTACACCGACTATCGCGAGTTGCTTGCCGACCCGACTATCGACGCAGTCCACGTACTTACCCCGAACGTCTCCCACTGCGAGATAAGCTGCGCCGCGATGGAGGCCGGCAAGCACGTCCTGTGCGAGAAGCCGATGGCCGCCACCAAGGAAGACGCCAAGCGTATGCTTGACACCCGCGACAAGACCGGCAAGATGCTGACGATCGGCTATCAGTACCGTCACTTCCATGAGAACGCCGTCGCGAAGAAGGTCGTCGAAGAGGGCTGGCTCGGCGACATCTACTATGCCGAGGCTTCGCTTATCCGCCGCCGCGGCGTTCCGACCTGGGGCGTGTTCACCGATAAGTCGAAGCAGGGCGGCGGTCCGCTTATCGACATCGCCACTCACGCGCTCGACCTCACCCTCTGGATGATGAACAACTACGAGCCCGCCGTCGTCGTCGGCACCGCGTTCGAGAAGCTCGGCACCCTGCTCGACCCGGAGCATCAGGGCCAGACCAACTATCGCGGCAAGCCCGATCCGTGGGACAACAAGACCTATGAGGTCGAGGACAGCGCCATGGGCTTCATCAAGATGAAGAACGGCGCGACCATATACCTCAAGTGCTCGTGGGCGCTCAACATGGCGCAGCAGCCGGGCATGGTTCTTCTGTGCGGCACCAAGGGCGGCCTTGACACCTATGACGGCGTCACGCTCAACCACGTCGTCGCCGGTCAGCAGGCCATCACCAAGGTCGGCCAGAAGATCCCGCCGTTCATCCCGGGCTTCGGCGCGGGCGCTCCGGAGCCGAGCCGCGAGGCGCAGATCTGGGTCGGCGCTCTGAAGGGCGAGAACGACCTGTTCGTCACCGCCGAGCAGGCGTACACCGTCACCCGCATTCTCGACGCCATCTATGAGTCGAACCGCACCGGCAAGGCCGTCTACTTCGACTGATAGAAGCGTAAACCCCATACAATGTAATATGTAAGGAAGGATGCTGCCGCCCGCCGGCAGCATCCTTTTTTGCTGTCCGGGACTTTTTCGCAGACCAAAAACCCGCCTGTCGCAGGACAGGCGGGTTTCGTTATTTTTCGGCCGGAAAACCTTGCGAAAACCTCTAGTTTTTGGCAAAGTAAACGCTGACGTCATTTTGACTAATTTTATCACCATTTAATTGAAAATGCAAGTGGTTTTTCATAAAAAATTTTGTTAATTTGGAGCCTGCGAAAGTCCGACAAAAGTTTGCAAAAAAGTAGAGTTTTTCGCAAAATGGTTGAAATTTCCATATAAAAACGCCTGCTCCGGTCCCTCCGCCGAGCGGGGAGGGGCGGGAGGAGGCGCTTTCCTCATTGCGTTTCCATCTCCTTTCATTGTCTGTCCGGACAGCGGGACGACGGCTAGCCGCAGCCGAAGTTCCGCCTGTCCGGGCGGAAAAGTGAAAGCGCGGAAATGCAATAAAGCCTCCGAAATTCGATTTGTTTTTGAAAGGAGCAAGAAGTATGCGGAAAAGAATCTTATCCCTAGTTTTGATCTTCTGCATGGTGCTGACGCTGATGCCCGCGACGGCGTTCGCGGCGGCGGAAAGCAGCAACGAGGCAAAGATCGGGGAACAGGAATACGCAACATTGGCTGCTGCCGTCAAGGCGGCGAACACGGCCGGGACAGCGGATATTACGCTGTTGAAAGATGTTGCGATCACGGAAGATGAAGTTCTGAAATTTACAGGAACATTCGATTTGGGCGGGCATACGCTGACCGCTGGAATCTATGACAGTAACACTGGCTACAATAAGAATACATCTGTTGGCAGCGGCGGGAATGTCACGATCACCAACGGAACAGTGACTGCGGCTACGACGGATGTTTTATTGGTGAACAACGGTGGAACCCTGACATTGGAAACCAATGTAACTGTTACGTCTACATGTCCAAATAACGGTGCAGCCACTCTTAGGAACAACGGCGGAACATTCAATCTTAACAGCGGCGCGACGATCAAGACGGAAGCGACATATCCCACCAGCGTCATTACTGCCGGCAAGGGCGTGACCAACATTGACGGCGCAACTATTACCGTGAATGGGAAAAACTGCCCTGCCGTTTATATGTATAATGTGAGCGGAAATGACGGTGGAACAGTTAACTTTAAGTCCGGCACAATCACCGGAAACAGCACTTATAAAAGCGGAACCGTGTATTTTTATGAATCCAACGATAGGCCGCATGTTTTCAACATGTCCGGCGGAACGATTACCGGGGGTCAATACGGCGTCCAGATTAGCGGTAGCGGCACCTTCGACATGACCGGCGGCGAGATAACCAACTGCGGGATAGGCGTCTCCGGCAACGGAACCAATAATAATCAGAATACCGTTGTCAACATTTCCGGCGACGCCAAAATCGACGTGGGAGTAGGCAATGTCGGTATCTACCAGCCCCAGAACGGCACCACCACAATTTCCGACAACGCCGTGATCTCCGGCGACAGCGCGATTGCCCTCAAGAGCGGCAAGCTGAATATCAACGGCGGCACGCTTACGGCGGTTGGCACTACCGACGGATCACATCCTACTAGTGGCGCAAACCTTACGACTGACAGTTCCGTCATCGTCGTAGATGACAATGCCGGAAACTATTACGGCCACATTGTGGTGAACATCACCGGCGGAACCTTTACCAGCAAGGAGAGCAGCGCCATTTCCATCATCCGTAGCGAAAGCACGGGCGAAGCGCAGCCGCAGATCAGCATTTCCGGCGGCACCTTCACCAGCGGAAAGTACGGAACAGAGAGCACCGAAGCTCCGGATATCTATGTGGCCGAGGACGCCAATACAAACGCTCAACTCGCTATCTCCGGCGGCGCCTTCTCCGACAACAGCGCGAGCAGCTATCTCGCGAGCAGCGCCGTAACCCTCCCGGGCGACAACGGCGGCGTAGTTGTCTACGCTTCGGAGGACGAGGCTGAGGCTCAGGCCGTGGCAACGGTAGGAATCGGCGAGGAAACGCAATATTTCGGCTCCCTTGCCGCCGCCGTTGAGGCGGCCGCCGAGGACGAGGCCGACACCGACACCGTTACCCTCCTCAACGATGCAGAACTCAGCGCGGCGGTCAACGTCACTGATGACCTGACAATCAAGGGCGCCGAGGGTATCACTATCACCCGCGCCTCCGGCAACACCGGCACGTTCTTCACTGTCGCCGACGGCAAGACCCTGACGCTCGACGGCGTCACCATCGACGCGGGCGGCAAGTGGACGCTGGATCAGACCACGTGGGATGCGGACAAGGCGATTTCCCTCAGCGACCAGTCCGTGTATAACGGTTCGTGGGAGAACAGTGCTCAGGATCCGATAACTGTGAACAGCGGCAACGTTACGACCAATGCCAACCTGATCACTCTTAACGGTAACAGCAATCTGACGCTGACCGGCGGTACGATAATTGAAAACATCTATGCCACCACAAATGTTCATGTTATCGGGGTCGGCGCCACCAATAACACTATAAATATTGATGACGCGACCATAAAGCACTTTGCCGGAACCGGCGGCTCCCTGATCATCACTACAACTGATAGCGGCAACAAAACGATAACGCTTGGCAGCAAGGCGGTCCTCACCGACAACTATAATCTTGGCGGCAACGGCGGACTGTTCTACCTGAACAGCAAAGATACCCTGACCATGGCAGACGGCGCAAAGGTCACGGATAACCGCGGCGTCAACTGCAACGGTACGTTCATCATGACCCGCTCCGGCGCAGCCTTTACTATGAACGGCGGCCTGATCAGCGGCAACGAGGGCCTGAAAGGCGGCAGCAACGGATACTGCCAGCCGGTTTACGCGCATCTCAGCGGCAGCTTCACCATGACCGGCGGTGAGATTACCGATAACACCGGCTGCTATGTTGGCGCGTTCTATCAGCGCATTGACGACAGCACGAGTCAATCGAGCACCGGCAAGGTGACCCTTACCGGCGGTAAAATTTACGACAACCACTACTACGGAGAAGGCAGCGGTGAATTTAACGAGCACAGCCTTGGCGAAATGTTTATAACCGACGAGGCAGAAATCGGCACAGGTATGAACATCACCGGCGACGTGAGCTTCTACGGTCAGGCCAAGGCCACGGTCAACGGCAACATTGACGGCAACGTATATGTCTATGCAGAGCAGTACGTTGCCGGCGTGACCGACAACAACGTAGCGCTCAACGGCACCATCACCGGCAACGTCATCGTCGAGAACGGCGCTAAGGCCACCAACACCGGCACCATTCAGGGCAACGTGACCGTGGAGCCTCAGGACACGACTGACAAGAACCACTCCAACGGCACATTCACCAACAACGGCGCCATCTCCGGCACGGTCACGCTCGAGCCCGGCACGTCCATACAGCTCGGCGAGGGCACCGTCACCGCCGGAACGAGCGGCGCGAAGTTCACCGTGAGCGGCACCACTGTCACCCTGACCGAGGGCACGCTGAACGCGAAGGACTGCGGCAATATAACCTTCCGTGACAGCGACAACAACGAGCTTGTGCCCGCCAACGGAAACGGCAACGGCGAGGTCATGATACTCGTCGCAAGCGTGACCCACGGCAGTCAGGTCAACATGGGCTTCGACAGCTTTGCCGGCGCAATAGCTTACGCCAAGGAACAGTCCGAGGCGAACGACGGCGCGCTTTACACCGTCACGCTCGAGAAGGATGCCGTGGGCGAGGGCATCGACATCGCACCCGCCAAAGACAAGACCCCGGTTGTCGTCATTGACTTCAACGGTCACACCTACACGCTAACGAATCCGCCGGTAGGCTCCGGTGACGCCTTCAAGACTCAGGGTATCCGCACGCTCGCGGGAAGCACCGTCACGCTGAAGAACGGCACGCTTGCGGTCAGCGACGAGAACGGAACATGGGATCAGAACTTCATCTGGCTCATTCACAACTACGGCGACCTGACCCTTGAGAATATGACGCTGGACGGCACCAACCTCAACAAGAAGGGCGCCACCGACACGACGACCTATTACACCCTGTACAGCGAGTGCGGCAAGGTCACCGTGACAAACACGACGTTCATTGACAGCACTAACACCGGCAAGCCGTACTCCATCGGTTGCAACTATTGGGATGATTACTCTGACGGTACGCAGATCACCATTGACGAGCTGTCTACATTTAAGAATGTCACCATTTCTCGCAATGATGACACCTCGACAAGCGCCGACAAGAAGTCTTATGTGAAATTCGGCGACAACGAGTACTACATGATCTTCGACCCGACGTCCGGAAGCCGCAAGTCTGTGGAGTTTGTCAAGGACGGCACCGTCCTTAAGCCCGTCCTGCCCGACTCCACGCTGAGCTACACCGCTCTTGCCAACGCGGACATCGTCGCTAACTGCGCCGCCCAGACCATGTGGGTCCAGTTTAATGAAGCTCTGCCCGCGAATATATGGCTGTGGTTCGAGATCACCGACGCCGATGGCCCCGTCTACGGCATTGCCGCTCAGGGCAACGGTACATCCACAAGGTTCGCGTGGAGCTTCCTGAATCAGGGACAGTTCGAGATGTGGCCCACCGGTGTGACGGGCATCGCGGACGGCACCTACACCGTCACTTGCTACGTCCTGCCCGGCAAGGTGACAGGAACACAGACAACCTCGCCCACGACTAAGTACCTTGTTTGGGAGAAGAACGTCGAGGTTGGCAATGTCAGCACCTATGTTCCGAAACCGGAAGTGACTGTTGACGACAGTAAGGGCTCTACGAGTGATGTAACCGCAGTCACCGGCGCTGCCCAAAGCACTGCCATCGACGATACAAACATGAACGAGCTGGCATCTGAGGCTCTGACGGACGCCGAGAATGCGCTTCCCACCACTGAGGAAGCCACTGAGACGCTCGGAGAGATAGCGAAAGAGGGCGACACGGTTCAGATCGTCGTTGAGACCTACCTGAAGGTCGAGGTCAAAGAGTATACGGCCTCCGGGAACGACAAGAAGCTGACCTTTGACATCAAGCCCATGTATCAGATCGTCGCTACTACGGCGGAGAACGTGGAGGACATCGAGCTTGAAGGAGATAATCCGAACGCCGTCACCATTGGCCAGCCCCATGAGCTCACCGTAACCAAACCCGTCACTATGACGTTGGGTGTGCCGACAAACTTCCTGAATACTGGCGACACCGCGTATGTCCAGCACGTCAAGGATAACGGCAGAACCTATTACTACAAAGCCACAACCGGCAGTGACAACACCATCACATTTACGAACCCGCACGGCTTCTCCACCTTCACCGTCATTGCGACAGCTCCGAAGGCCGAGGCACAGATTGGCGACACGCTGTATCCCACCCTTCAGGATGCCATTGACCACGTCAAGGACGGCGAGACTATCGAAGTCCTCACCACCGAGCCGCTGACCGCGACCGCACCGTCGGCGGAGCTGAGCTTCAAGATTGTGGCTGGTGTGACGGGAGAGATTAACGTCACCGTTAACGGCAACGGCAGCTACAGCGTAACCAAGGATGGTAACACCTACACCGTCACCTACACCGGCAGCGGCAACCCGACCTACACCGTGACCGTCCCGGCGAATCCGAACGGCACCGTCTCGGTCTCGCCCACGAGCGCGACCGCGGGCACGACGATCACCGTCACCGTCACGCCGAAGGAGGGCTACTCGGTCGACACCGTCACCGTCACCCAGAACGGCACCGGCACGGCTGTGACCGTCACGAAGAACGCCAACGGCACCTACAGCTTCACGATGCCCGCAGGCGGCGCGACCGTCCAGGTCAAGTTCGTGGAGGGCACGAAGCCCGCTCCGTCCGCGAGGTTCACGGATGTCAAGGAGACCGACTGGTTCGTCGATGCCGTCGACTACGTTGTCGAGCACGGCCTGATGGACGGCACAGGCGAGACGACGTTCGCCCCGACTTCTGCGACTACCCGTGCGATGCTCGTGACGATACTCTACCGTCTCGACGGTGAGCCTGCTGTCACGAAGAACATTCCGTTCAGCGACGTTGCGGCGGGTCAGTGGTACTCCGACGCGATAAACTGGGCCGCTGCGAATGAGATCGTCGGCGGCTACGGCGACGATACGTTCCGTCCGATGCGGGACATCACCCGCGAGGAAGCGGCTACCATCCTCTATCGTTACGCCACCTACAAGAAGTATGACGTCACGACGACCGCTGCGCTCACCGGCTACACCGATGCGGCGAGCGTCCAGAGCTACGCGGCCGCTCCGATGAGCTGGGCTGTAGGCACAGAGCTTATCGGCGGCACGACTGCGACGACGCTCGCGCCGTCCGGCGGAGCCATCCGCGCACAGATCGCGACGATACTCATGCGCTTCTGCGAGAACATCGTGAAGTAAATAAGCAAGCCGAAGCGATAACAACACAAAGAGAGGGCGGGAACAGGGTTCCCGCCCTCTCGGCAAATCAAAAACTGCGAAGCGCGCCGATGCGCGCATTGTCCGCGCCGGGAGTTAACGCTCCTCGTCGAGCTCGCTGAGCATTCCGACACGCGTGGCGTGACGTCCGCCGTCAAAGCCGGTAGAGAGCCACGTCTTCACTATCTCGGCCGCGAGGTTCGGCCCGGTAATGCCCGCGCCGAGGGCGAGGACGTTCGAGTCGTTGTGGCGGCGGGTCATCTCCGCCTGCCAGACGCCGGTGCAGAGCGCACAGCGGATGCCGCGTATCTTGTTTGCGGCGATGCTGACGCCGATGCCGGTCGTACACATGACGATACCGCGGTCGTACTCGCCGGCGGCCACCGCGCGCACGGCGGGCGTTATTATCTCGGGATAGTTACAGCGCTCGAGGGTGTGCGTGCCGAAGTCCTTTACCTCGTGGCCGAGCTCCGTGAGCAGGGTCTTGAGATATTCCTTGAGCTCGAGCGCTCCGTGGTCACAGGCGATGGCAATCTTCATTATCCGGACCCTCCGTACTCTTGTGTGCTGCGTCCTGCGGGCGTACTGCCCGCTTGGACGGAATTTTTCCACCCTCAGTTTACCACGTATTCCGACCGCGGTCAAGCGCCGCCGCACGGATTTTGCCCGCGGCAGGCGGGTTTTGAGCGGTCAGCCGAGCGGGATGGCGACCGGCCGGAGCTCGCGGTAGTAGAAGGCGTAGCGGAACCCGCACGCGCGGAGCAGTTCCGCCGCCGCGGCGAAGTCCGCCGCGAGGTCGCGAGAATAGTGCGCGTCCGAGCCGAGGGTCACGAGCTCGCCGCCGAGGTCGCGCCAGAGCTCGAGCCAGTATTTCCCGGGAAGCGTCTCGCCGTGGCCCTGACGCAGACCGCTCGTGTTCACCTCGAGCGCCTTCCCGCGCCGCACGAGGGCGCGGAGCGCCTCCGCGACGGTGTCCCGCTCCCGCGTGAGATCCGCGCGGAAGCCCGCACGCCGCATGTAGCGGAGCGGATATGTGAGGTGCGCGAGCGCGTCCATGGGACTGTTTTCGCAGTGCGAAACGAGCCGCTCCGCGTACAGGCGCAGAAGCTCCGCGCACTGCTCCTCGCTTGTGAATGTCATGCGGGAGAAGTCCTCGCGCCGGACGGTGTGCATGCTGCCGAGCAGGAAGTCGAGGCGCGGATCGGACGCTATCGCGTCCGAGCGCACCGGCGCGTGCGGAGGGAGCAGACGCCCGTCCGCGCCGTACTTCGGCGGAACGGCCTCGTCCGGCTCGACGTCCGCATACCACTCGCCGAGCTCCGCGCCGAAGCCGATGTACAGCCCGGGATGCCGCTCGCGGACTTCGCTCAGGATGTTAAAGCTCCCGTCGCGGTCGAAGTCCGCCCAGTACGGCGCACAGCCGATGTCCTGCCACGGGACCATGTCGCAGTGGTCGGTGAGGATGAAGCCGCCGAGACCCAGCCACTCGGCGGCCGCCGCATGCTCCTCGAGCGACGCCTCGGCGTCCGGGGAGAACGGGAACGTGTGGGTGTGAGTGTCGACAAGCCGCATATCAAAGCCCTTTCTTTATTTGTGTCATATCGGCCAGCTCGGGAACCACCCGATGAATGCCTTGTAGTACCACATCGGCGCGGTGACGCCCGAGAGGTAGGGGTAGAACAGCGCAAAGAGCAGAAGCACGGCGGCGGTGAAAAGCACGGCGGCGCGGCGTCCCTCACTCAGGGCGAGCCATTTCCCGCGGACGCCGGAGACGGCGAAAGCGCCGCCGGTCGATGCGTCCGCCGCACGGGCGGACGAAGCCTCGTCCCAGCGGTCGAAGACCGCGCAGAGTGCGAGCGTGAGGAAAAAGCTCGTCGGGAAGTAGTGATAGGCGAAGGTACAGCGCGTCACCGGTATCCATGGGAGCAGCTGCGCGAGCGTCCCGACGACGATGAAGAGGTCGCGCGGACGGGTCTCCGCGCGCGTCCGGCTGAGGAAGGGCAGCGCGACCGCCGCGACTACTGCTCCCGCAAAGATGAAGGAGCAGAGACGGTCGGTAAACTGCTCAAAGCCGCTCGCGATAAATGCGACGACCTGCCCCGCAAAGCCCGCCGCCGCGAGCACTGCGCAGAGCGCGCCCGCGAAGCGCACGCGGCGGTCCGCGCCGCGATAGAGCGCCGCCACGAGCGTGATGAGCGCCGCGAGCCCCGCCCAGCTTATGAGCGGCGTGTTGAAGGAGGCAAAGCTCCGCACGGCGGATATGGAACCGTCTGCGGCGTACTCGCTTGAGCGGTAGTAGAGGATGGGGCGTCCGTCGAGCATCCACTGCCACCAGCTTGACTGGTAGGTGTGCGTCGCCTCGAGGCCGGAGTGGTAGTTCCACATCGAGACCTGGTTGTTCCAGACGGTGGCAAAGCTCATCTCCCGGCCATTCCCGGCGGCAAAGGGGATGTAGCTGAAGTAGTATATCGCGCCCGCCGCGACGACGAAGAACAGCACGCTCACCGCGAGCACCGCCGCGAGCTTCTTCAGATACTCCTTCGCGCGGCCCTCGCGCGTGAGGCGTATCCCCTCGGTGACGGCGCCGATGACGTACAGCACGACAAGCCCCGCCGCCGCGTAGAACGCCGTCCACTTGCTCGCTATACCCAGCCCGAAGCTGAGTCCGCATAGCGCGAGCGGTACGAGGCGGCTCCGCGCGGGCGCGTCATACCCCGCCGCGAGGAAGCGGTACATGAAGAAGTACATCAGTATCGTGAAGAACAGCCCATAGGTGTCTATCGTGGCGATGCGCGTCTGGACGAAGTGCATGAACTCGAAGCTCGCCATGAGCGTTCCGCAGACCGCGAGCCACGTCTTGCCGAACAGGTTCTTCAGAAGGACATACACAAACGGCACCATCAGCACGCCGAAGAGCGTCCCCATAAAGCGCCACCCGAACGGCGTCATGCCGAAGAGCAGTATGCCGAGCGAGAGGATGGATTTTCCGAGCGGAGGATGGGTGTTCTCGTAGACCGGATCCTCGAGCAGGAATTCGCGCGCCGTCCGCGCGTGGTATATCTCGTCGAAGTACATCGAGTTCATGTAGTCCGGCGCGTCCGGCTTCAGCTCCTGCTCGTCAAAGAGAGCGGGGGCGGAGGGCTCGGTGGAAAAGCCGTCCGCGGGGATGACGTTCCCGTCCGCGTCGAGCACGCAGACCTCGCCGAGCTCCATCGGCGTGTATTGGACCCTGAGGCGGATATACCGGACGGCGGAGAGGTCGAAGCCGGGGTTTTCCTCGCTTGGGGTCACCGCCTCGTTGACCCAGTGGAAGGTGTTGGAGTGTACCTGCTTGAGCACGCCGCAGTCCGCCCATTCCTCGCCGTCGCGGGAGAGGGACATGTAGTAGCCCTGAAAGCCGCCGCTCGAGGCGGAGGGGTCGTGAAACGACCCGGTGTAGTAGAATATGCGGCTCACGGGATACTCCGCGCCGAGGTCTATCACAAGCGACGGCTCGTCCTTCGTGAACCGGTAAAAGCTCTGCGGAGCGACGGTATCTCCAAGGTTAGAGAACGCGACGAGCGCGTAGACGGCGGTGAAGAGTAGTGCAAGAAGCGCGTCCCGCCGCGTCATGCGGTGTATCGCGGGGAAGCGGAGCGGCCTGCGGCGCGGTCTGCGCTTCGGCGCGGGCGCTTCCGCGTCCCGTGCGGAGACGTCCGCCGTGAGCGCACCGTCTTCATCGGGTTCGGAGACTTGCGGTGCCGCGGCGTCACAGTCTGCGTCCTCGACTTTCGATTCGGGAGATGTGAAAAGAGCGCCGCTCCCGTCCGACTCCGCCGGCTCGCGCTCGTCCTCAGCGTCTCTGCCCTGCGGCGCGGAGCCGCACTCCGTATCCTCCGGGACGGGCGGGAGTGCGCCGCCGGTGAGCGCGGCGCGGTACCTGTACAGCATATAGCAGACGCCTGCCACCGTGAGAATGGCAAGGACGAACGCGGGGTGTATCATATAAAAACCTCTTCTCGGCGAATTATACTCTTTTAGACGCGGGCGGCGCGGATAAGTGCCGCCCGCGTCTACATATTATACACCAAAGAGGGGCCAATGTCACCCGCTTTCGGCGCGGAACGCAAAAAAGCCTTCCCCGCGCGCGGCCGCAGGGAAGGTGGGATAAATCGTTATGGCGGAATAGCAAATACAATCCTTTTCCGCGCCGGTTCGCGCGGATGAAGTTAGCGGCACAGCCGCTAACTTCGCGCAGGCAAATTCTGTACATTGTCTGGCTTTGCCCGCTTCGCGGGCAAAGCTCACGAGGGCTGAATATGTGCCGATGAGGAATATGTCGGCGCCCTCGTGTTCCGCACGAGCATTTCAATCGGAAGGGCTCCCAAACGGTCTTTCAGACCGTTTGGGAAGTCACGTCATCGTGGAAGGTTATCTTATTATTGTACGCGAACTCGCGGAGGCGCTCCTTGTACTCGTCAAAGTATCCCTTTTCGGCGGAGCGGAGGAAGGTCACCGGCATCCCGCCGCTTACCTCGACCGTGATGCGCTCGTCGCGCCTCTTCAGAAAGAGCAGCTTTCGGGTGTCAACATAGTCGAAGCGGATGCTCTTTATCCTGTCGGCACGGGCGGAGACCTGCCGCCACTGATTGCCCATAAGCTGAGTTGCGATTATTTCCGTTTTATCGCAGAGAAGATGATCCTTTGGCATATAAACAGCTCCTTTTTCACTCAAAGGTGAGATAATAATTCACACGAAACAATGATACGCCCGACCTGCCCGCTTGTCAAGGAAAAAGTTCCGTGATACAATGCAAACAGATACAGATATTGACGCAGAGCAGGAAAAACCGTACGCGATTATGCGGGAGGCCGCCGTCTGCGGCGGCGCCGAGGAGTGTACGGCAAACCGGACTTTTCCGAAGCGGACGCGCCGGCCAAGGCAAGGAGGCACCATGACGTTTTCCGAGAGAGACCTGCGGACGGATACCGGCAGGGCGGAATACTGCCCGAATGTTCGGGCGCTCGAAGCAGCCTTCGCGCGGGAGGAAAATCTTCCCCGCACGGAGGAAGCGGCGGCGCTCGCCGTTCGGCTGTTCCGCGAGACGCGCGGCGTCCCTGCCGATTTGTCCGTTTTGGCCTTCCGGGACTCGGAAGACGCGGCGGAGTGCCTGTTCCGTGCGCTGTTCGTGGGCAGGAGAATTGTCCTGCCCGCGCCGTCGCGCGGCCTCTTCCGCCGGCTTGCGGAGAAGTACGGCGCGGAGCTTGTCGAGCCGGAGCCGCGCGGCAGACACGGAGCCGCCGCCGACTGTGCGGCGGCCGCCGACCTCGCGGCACTGCCGCTTGTCATAAGCTCGCCGAACGATTTCGGTCAGGAGCTGACAGCGCGGGAGACGGACGAGCTCGCCGAGACCCGGTGGGGCGAGCCGTTCCTCATAGACGAGACGTTTGCCGACTTCACCGAGTCCAGCGCCGTACCGTTCATGGAGAAGCACAAAAATCTTGTCTCTCTGCGGAGCCTGCGCTTTGCATACTCGCTCTGCGGGTTTGACATGGCGTTCGTTATCTGCTCGCGCGAGTACGCGGAGCGGATAGAGGCGGCGCGGAGAGCTCTCGGCGTGGGAATGCCGGGCGCGCGGGAGTATGCGGTGGCGGCGGCGGAGCTCGGAGACGTGGAGGGCTTCGATTCCCGACGCCGGGCGGCACTCCGGTGGCGCGTCCGGTGCGAGACGAGCTTTCGGGACATGGGCTTTGACGTCATTGGCGGCAGGATGCCCTACGGCCTTGCCGCGCCGAAGGCGGGGATGACGCCGGAGGCGTTCGCAGACGCCGTCCTGCGCGCGACGGGACGGTATGCGGGCACTCTGCGCCTCCCGTCCGGGCAGATATACGTGAAGGTGCCCTCCGGCACGGAGGACGAGCCGGAGGCGATACTCCGCGAGCTCGGCGCGTGGGAGTTCGAGTTCGAGCGCGGCACGGAGACGGCTTCCGCCGGGGGTGGGACGTCCGATTATCCGCCGCTCGACCCGCCCGCGCCGCGCGATGCGTGGCTTCGCGCGACGGGACAGCTTCCAGTATCGCCGGAAGATGCGGCGGAGCTCCGCCGCGGCGGCTCGGAGCGTCTGCTCATACAGACGGACGACGGCTCGGAGCCGTTCGAGGTCGAGTACCGCGACCTGGAAAGAGAGAGGATCTACCGCAAACAGCATGGGGAGGACTGGGACGATGAGACATTCCATATACATTCTTGACGAGGTGGACTCCACCAACGAATACCTCAAGCGCACGCCTCTGCCCGAGTGGAGCGCGGTGCTTGCGCGCCGCCAGACGGCGGGCAAGGGACGTCTCGGGCGCAGGTTCGAGTCGCCGGAGGGGCTCGGGATGTACCTCTCGGTCGTTCTGCCGGCGGACGGGAGCCTCGCGTGGCTCACGCCGGCGGCGGCGGTCGCCGCGCGGCGCGTCGTCGCCGCTCTCGGCGCGGAGTGCGGAATAAAATGGGTAAATGATATTATCACAGAGCGGCCGGACGAATGGCGTAAGCTCTGCGGGATACTGGTCGAGTTGCGCGGCGGGCGCGCCATACTCGGCATCGGCATAGACCTCCGCCAGCGGGAGGAGGACTTCCCGGCGGAACTGCGGGAGATCTGTACGAGTGTCGCGCTTGAAGGCGGCCGCGCCGCCCGTCCCGAGGAGGCGGCGGAAATGTTCCTCTGCGAGCTGGAAACGCTCGTTTCAGACGAAAATACGGTGTTTTCGGAGTACGAAAGGTACTGCGTCACGCCGGGGAAGAACATACTCGTGAAGCGCCTGCCGCAGGACGCGGGCGTGCCCGCCCGCGCACTGCGCCTCGCGCGGGACTACTCTCTCGAGGTGGAGTATGAGGACGGGCGCACCGAGCGCCTCCGCGCGGGCGAGGCGAGCATCCGTCCGAGGGAGCGATAAAAATTTTCAAAAAGGGGATTGACATTTACTCACAACAGAGGTAATATATAGTTGCGCCGAAGGGACGCGACATTTTTGACGGGGAGGAAAACAAGATGCTTCGGTTGGAAGGGATAACAAAGACCTACGCAAAGAGCGCCGTGCCGGCGGTGAAGTCACTCGACCTGCACGTCCGCAGGGGAGAGATATTCGGCTTCATCGGGCCGAACGGCGCGGGCAAGACGACGACGATAAAGATGCTCTGCGGGATACTCCGCCCGGACGATGGGCGGATAGAGATAGGCGGCGTGGACATGGCAAAGGATCCGATCGCCGCAAAGCGGAACTTCTGCTACGTCCCGGACGTGCATGACACCTACGACCGTCTCACGGGGCAGGAGTACCTGGACTTCGTGGCGGACGTCTACGGCGTTCCGACAAAGGAGCGGCGCGAACGCGCCGCGAAGTATCTCGAGATGTTCGAGATAGCGGACGCGGCGGGGGAGAGGATAAACACCTACTCGCACGGAATGAAGCAGAAGCTGCTCATAGCGGCGGCCCTGCTTCCCGCGCCGCCGCTGTGGGTACTCGACGAGCCGATGACCGGCCTCGACCCCAAATCCTCCGCGCTTTTGAAGGACGAGATGCGGGCGCACACCGCCGCGGGGAACACTGTGTTCTTCTCGACGCACGTCCTCGAGGTCGCGGAGAAGCTCTGCGACAGGATAGGCATAATAAGGAACGGCTCGCTCGTCGCGGTGGGGACGCTCGAGGAACTGCGCGGCGGCAAGGACGAGAGCCTCGAGAGCCTGTTTCTCGAGCTCACGGAGGACGACTATGCGTGACTTTAGGATAGTTTTCTCGGTACTGCTGCGTCAGCGCCTCCGCACGATGTTCCAAACGAAGGCGAAGAGCGGCGGAGGACGTATTGCGGTAACGGTCCTGATGATATTCGCGTTTGCAGTGCTCGAAGCGATGTGGAGCGCCGCGTGCTTCGGGGTGCTCCAGGGGCTTGCCGCCTCCGGACGGGCGGCGCTCGGACTGTTCGGCGTGTTCCTCGCGTCGATGGTGATGACGCTGTTTTTCAGCATAGCGTCGGTCATAGGCACGCTGTTCAGCGCGAACGACGCGGAACTGCTCGCGGCACTGCCGCTCAGAGGCGGCGCAGTGTTTTTTGCGCGGTTCATGTTCGTATACTTCGGCGAGCTCGCCATATCGCTCTTTATCGCGCTGCCCGCGTTCGTGTGTTATATGATAGTCGCGGGCGGAGGGGCGCTTTCGGCGCTCGCCAGTGTGATCGTGCTGCTGCTCCTGCCGGCACTGCCGCTCGCCGTCGCGACGGTGCTCGCGCTTCTTCTGATGCGCTCGGCGGTGTTCATGCGCCACCGCGAGACGTTCATGACCGTCATGGGCGTACTGCTGGGTATCACGCTGTCGCTCGGCGGCAACCTTATCGGTCAGATGATGGGGCGCATGGGGCTCGACGAGATAACGTCGGTCATGAGCGGCGCGGGGGACGTCCTCGCGGGCGCGAGCCGTACCTTCCCGCCCGCCGCGTGGGCGGCGGAAGCGATAGCGGCGGACGGCGGCGCGGCGAGCGCGCTCCTGCACGGTCTGCTCTACCTCGCGCTGTGCGCGGCGGCGCTCGCACTCACCGGAATTGTGGGCTCGCGAACCTACGCGCGGAGCGTTTCCGCCTCGCGCGAGACCGCGAAGCGCGGCGGCAGGAAGGCCCGTCTGAGCGCGAAAAGCATGACGGCGAAGAACCCGGTGCTCGCCTGCATGCGGCGCGAGCGGCGCGGACTGCTCCGCTCGCCGACCTACGCAATGAACTGCCTGCTCGGCGCGGTGATATTCCCGCTGATGTTCCTGCTCGTGCCGTTCATAACGAAAATGAGCGCGGGGGAGGAACTGCCGCCCGAGCTTGCGGAGGTAGGTACGCTCCGACTGTTTGCCGTACTGCTCGACGGTGTCCCGGCGCAGTATGTCTTTGCCGTCGCGCTCGGGATAATGCTCTTCGCGACGTTTGCAAATATCGCCGCCTCCACCGCGATAAGCCGCGAGGGAGAGGGGCTTGAGCGCCTGAAGGCGATGCCGCTCAGGATGAGCACGCTTTGCTATGGCAAGCTGATAGTCTCGGCCGCGGCAAACGCGGCTACGGTTCTGCTGACGGCGGCGGTACTCACGGTGCTTCTTCCCGCGTATTGGTGGGCGATGCTCGCGGCGGCGTTTGCCGCTTCGGTCGCCGGAATAGGTACGGCGGCGCTCGGAATGCTTGTCGACGCAGTCCGCCCGAAGCTCGTCTGGCAGAACGAGGCGGAGGCCGTGAAGCAGAACGCGAACGGATTTTTCGGGATGCTTCTCAATCTGCTCATCGGGTTGCTCGTGGGAGGCGCCGGCGCGCTTGCGGCGGTGTTCTGGGGAATGCTCCCGGGCGTCCTCGCGGCGGCGCTCACGGCGGCCGCGGGAAGCGCCGCCGGCGTCTGGGGCCTCGGACGCGCGGCAGACAAAGCGATGATATGATTTGCGGGCGAAGCCCGCCACCGTTTCACGGGGCAAGCCCTGCACCCCGGTGGGCAGAGCCCACACCCATCTAGCGGGGAAGCCCCGCGAGCATACGCGGGGCGAGACCCCGCGTCCCATCGGCGGGCGGAGCCCGCAACCTCTTTTTGTGCGAAGTAAAACTTCGAAGTTTTATGCGGAACCTAGCGGTTCCGACACCATTGCGGGGCTGTGCCGCCCCGCACCCCTGCGATACTTTTTGCTCGCGCAAAAAGTAACCAAAAACGCGCTTAAGGGAGAGGGCTCCGCCCTCTCCCTTAATAATCCCTCTCCCAACACAGACACACAACCGCAACCCACATAACAGGACAAGCTCTGTATCCAACAAATCTATCATCCCACCGGGTGAGTTTCTGGGGGAACATCCGACTATTCGACAACATCGAACGATTCCTGCGTAGTAGATATAAAAGTCCGGTCCTACGCTCACACTATAAGCGTAATGCAGATACTTTCCCAAGGAAACAGAACTTTCGGTTCTAGTGGAAAGTATGAGCGGGGACGTGTGTACTAAGCTACGGACTAATGTATGGCGTGGTAAAGACCTTCCGGTCAAAGGAAAGAGGGGTACAAAGGGGAGAAAACCGTGGGTTTTCTCCCCTTCGTGTGCTTTTTGGTTACTTTTTGCACAAGCAAAAAGTAACGCAGGGCGCGGGGGCGCAGCCCCCGCATGGCAGCGTGAGGCTCTGCCTCACTTCAGGACGCGGGGCCCGCCCCGCAGATTCCTGCGGGGTCTGCCCCGCTAGAGGGGTGTGGGCTTTGCCCGCTTTGGTGCGGGGTCTCCCCGCTGGATGGGTGTGGGCTCCGCCCGCTTAGGCGCGGGGTTTGCCCCGCTAGAGGGGTGTGGGCTTTGCCCGCTTTGGTGCGGGGTCTCCCCGCTGGATGGGTGTGGGCTCCGCCCACTTAGGCGCGGGGTTTGCCCCGCAAAAAAGGGGAGAGGGCTTTGCCCTCTCCCTTCGCTTTGCGATCTTTTAGCCGAGGCGCTTCTCGAGCGCGGCGAGCTCGTCCTTGAGCTCCTGCGGCAGAGTGTCAAACTCGTCGAACTT
>CANPWY010000025.1 GCA_947585215.1 uncultured Clostridia bacterium | reverse complement strand
GCGAAGTCGTTCTTCGCCACGACGATGAGGCCGGACGTGTCCTTATCGATACGGTGGACTATCCCCGGCCGCAGCTCGCCGTTTATCCCGGAGAGCGAATCGCCCATCCGCGCCATAAGCGCGTTGACGAGCGTGTCGTTCTCGTGCCCCGCGGACGGATGGACGACAAGCCCGCGCGGCTTGTTTATGACGGCAAGGTCGGAGTCCTCGTACACAACGTCGAGCTCCATTTCAAGCGGCAGAAGTCCTGTCTCCTTGGGCTCGGGCGGCGTGTAAATATATTTTGCACCAGCTTCCGCGCGGAGGTTCTTCTTCGGCGGGACTCCTCTCGCGTCGGTGACAAACCCGTCCTCTATCGCCTTCTGCGCGGCGGAACGCGTGAGACCCGCCTTCGCCGCCAAAAACACGTCGAGGCGGACGCCGGCGTCCGCCTCGGATACGGTAAACTCAATCGGCTCCGGCATCTTTCGCCTCCGTCGCTTTCTTTGCCGCCGTGCGCTTTCTGTCCTCGATGATGAAGAATATCAGGAACGCGGCGACGCCGAAGACTATCGCTATATCCGCGACGTTGCACACGAAGTCGGGCAGCAGGGGTATCTTCGATATCCACGGGAAGTAGAGCATGTCGGTGACAAGTCCGCTCGCCGCGCGGTCGATGAGGTTCCCGACGGCGCCGCCGAGGACAAACGAAAGGCACACTCTCTCCCTTGCGGAGAAGTTCTTTGCAAAGAACGCCGCCCATATCACGACGAGCGACATCACGACGCTCACCGCGACGAGCAGCCACCTCTCCCCGCCGAGTATCCCGAGCGACGCTCCGTTGTTCATATGGAGCTGCACCTGCAAAAATCCGGGTATCAGCGTGAGCACCCCGCCGTCGAGGTGCTCACGCGCAAGATATTTTACCAACTGGTCTACGATGACGACCGCCGCCGCTGTCGCTGTGAGGACGGCGTTCAGCTTAGAGCGCTTCATCAGAGCTTCTTTACAACGGCCGCACAACGCGGGCAGAGTCCGGGATGCTCGTGGTCGTGGCCGACGCCCGTGTCGAACGCCCAACAGCGCTCGCACTTCTCGCCGTCCGCATGGGCGACCTCGATGAGCTCCGCGCCCTCCTTCGCCTCGACCTGCGAGACGATGAGCGCGACCTTCAGGTCCTCGGCATTCGCGCGGATGAACTCCAGCTCCTCGCCCTCGGCGGAGAAGATAACCTTCGCCTCGAGCGGCTTGCCTATCTCGCCCGCGCCGCGGGCCTTCTCGAGCTCGACGTTCGCCTTGTCGCGGAGGGCGATTATCTTCTCCCAGCGCGCCGACTCCGCCTCGGTGGGCAGGTACTCGGCGGGCACGCCCTTCATCTCGTTGAGCACGACATGGCGCGCGTCGTCCTCCGCGCGGTGCGGGAGCTGCTGCCATATCTCGTCCGACGAGAACGCGAGTATCGGCGCTATGAGGCGCGTGAGGCGGTCGAGGATATACCACATGGCGGTCTGCGCCGAGCGGCACGCGACGCCGTCCCTGTCCTCACAGTAGAGGCGATCCTTTATGACGTCGAGGTAGAAGCTCGACAGCTCGACGACGCAGAAGTCATACACCGCATGGTAGACTATGTGGTACTCGTAGCCCTCGTAGCCGCGGATGGCGCGGTCGAGGAGCTTTGAGAGCTCTCCCATCGCCCAGCGGTCGAGCGGGAGCATCTCCTCCGGCGGGACCGGGTCGTTCGGGTCAAAGCCGCCGAGGTTGCCGAGGATATATCTCGCGGTGTTGCGTATCTTCATATACGCCTGCGAGAGTTGCTTCAAAATAGCGTCGCTCACGCGGACGTCCTGCTTGTAGTCTGAGGACGCGACCCACAGGCGGAGCATATCCGCGCCGTAGACCTTTATCACTTCCTCGGGGGCGATGCCGTTGCCGAGGGACTTGTGCATGGCGCGTCCCTCGCCGTCCACCGTCCAGCCGTGGGTTATTACCTGCTTGTACGGGCTCTTTCCCGTGACCGCCATCGAGATGAGCAGCGACGACTGGAACCATCCGCGGTACTGGTCGTTGCCCTCCTGATAGAGGTCGGCAGGCCACTGCTCTGAGTTGTTCCTGCGGAGAGAGGCGATGTGGGTGGAGCCGGAGTCGAACCAACCATCGAGAGTGTCGGTCTCCTTGCGGAAGTGGCGCTTACCGCAGTGCGGGCAGACAAATCCCTCCGGCAGAAGCTCCTCCGCCTCCTTCTCGTACCAGACGTTCGAGCCGTACTCCCCGAAGAGCTCGCTCGTGCGCGCAATCGTCTCGGGCGTGCAGACGGGCTCGCCGCAGTCCTCGCAGTAGAAGACGGGTATCGGCAGTCCCCAATGGCGCTGACGGGAGATGCACCAGTCGTCGCGCTCGGAAACCATGTTCGATATGCGCTCCTCACCCCAGACGGGCAGCCACTTTATCTTCTTTATCTCCGCGAGGGTCTCATCGCGGAAGTCGCCCACCGAGCAGAACCACTGCGGCGTCGCGCGGAAGATTATCGGGTGCTTGCAGCGCCAGCAGTGCGGGTAGCTGTGTATCATCTCCTCGGAGGCGAAGAGGTATCCGGTCTCGCGCAGATGGTCGACTATCGCGGTGTTCGACTTCTCGTAGTACATCCCCGCGAACATTCCGGCGTCCTCGGTCTGATATCCCCTGTCGTCGACCGGGACGAGCATCGGGAGGTTGTGCTTCCTGCCGGTGAGGTAGTCGTCCGCACCGAAGCCCGGCGCGGTGTGGACGCAGCCGGTGCCGCTGTCGGTCGTGACGTAGTCCGCGAGCACGACGGCGCTCGTGCGGTCGAGGAACGGATGCTCGGCCGTCATTCCCTCGAAGTCAGAGCCGACGAAGCGCTCGACTATCTTGTAGTCGGAAACGCCGCCCTGCTTCATCGTCCTTTCGAGCAGGGCTTCGGCGAGGATATAGCGCTCGCCCGTGCCGGTCTCGGCTATGACGTAGTCCGCCTGAGGCGCGAGGGCTATCGCGACGTTGCCGGGAAGCGTCCACGGCGTGGTCGTCCAGATGATGAACCAGGTGTTCGAGATGTCACCGAGCTTTCCGAGGTCGTCCGCGACCTTGAAGCGGACGTAGATGGAGGTGCAGGGCATGTCCTGATACTCTATCTCGGCCTCGGCAAGGGCGGTCTCGTCGTTGGGGCACCAATAGACCGGCTTCATGCCGCGGTAGATGTAGCCCTTGCGGAACATCTCGCCGAATATCTTCACTTCCTCCGCCTCGAACTCCTTGTCCATGGTGAGGTAGGGGTGATCCCAGTCGCCGAGCACGCCGAGGCGCTTGAACTGCTCGCGCTGGCGCGAGACGAAGTCCATGGCAAACTCGCGGCAGGCGTCCCGGAACTCGGGTATGCTCATCGCCTTGCGGTTCAGCTTGTTCTGCTTGATGATGGCGCTCTCTATCGGCATGCCGTGGTTGTCCCAGCCGGGGGTGAAAGGGGTGTAGTGGCCGCTCATCGCCTTGTAGCGAATGACAAAGTCCTTCAAGACCTTGTTCATCGCGGTGCCGATGTGTATACTGCCGTTCGAGAAGGGAGGCCCGTCGTGCAGGATGAACTGCGGCTTACCCTCGTTCTTCTTCAGCATTTCCTCATAGACGCGGTCCTCGTACAGCTTCTCGAGCATGGCCGGCTCGCGCTGTGCGAGGTTTGCCCGCATCGGAAAATCTGTCTTTGGCAGATTGATGGTGGAATTGTAGTCGTTTGCCATTTTATTTCTTCCTCTCTTAAAACAAAGCAAGGGTCGTGCGGCGCACGACCCTCACGTTTTTTCCTTAGTCGGATCGGAGCATCATTCGCCGTTCTTTTTGTCGCCGCCGAACAGTTCGCGCAGTATGTCTTCCTCCTGCTTCTCCCCGTTCATGTCGCCTATCTCCACGGTCTCTCCGCCCACGTCGACACGGCGCACCGCGTCAAAACGCTTTGTCGGCTGATCGTCCTTAATGGGCAGGCGCTTTGTCGGCTCGTTCATCGAGCCGGAGTTTTTTGCTTCAGCGGCTGTCGCGGCGGCTCCGGCAGCGTCTTCCTCCGCGTGCCGCCCGGTAATTCGCTCCTCCTCCGGACGCTCCGGCACGGCGGGGCTCGACGGTATGGCCGTCTCGCTCCACGCGGCGGCGGCCTCCGGCTCCTCGCGTTCCTTCTTTGCGGGCGCAGGCGACATCTCCATGAGCTTTCGCAGTATCTCGAGCTGTCTGCGGTTGAGCGCCACGGCGTCCGCGGCGAAACGCCGCGACTCCGCCCGCGCCTCCTCGAGGCGCTTCTGCTCCTGCTCTATTCTGAAACGTATGTCCCCTATCTTCTCCTCCGCCTCGGCGCGCGCCTTTGAGACGGCGTTCTCGCTCTCCGTGCGGACGCTCGCTTCGAGCTGTTCGGCCTCCTTTGAGGCCGCCTCTTTCACCTCGGCGGCGTACCTGTCCGCCTCGGCGCGGGTCGCGGCGGCGTACTTCTCCGCCTCGCTCTTCATCTCCTCCGCCGAGCGCTTCGCGGAAGCGAGTGTGCGGCGCATCTCCTCGTCTACCGAGCGATACTCCTCCACCTTCTCCGCGAGCGTTTTCAGCTTGCTCTTCAGAATGGCGGCATCCTTGAACAGGCTCTCATAGTCGGCGAAAAGCTCGTCCAAAAACGAGTCCACCTCGCCCATGTCGTATCCGCCGAACACTGCCTTTGAAAATTTCTTTTCCTGTATCTCCTGCGGAGTCAGCATAGCTTCCGCCTCCCTCTCCCGATTTTACCTGCCCGGCTTCGTCCGAAGCTTAGAAGTATAGTCCGTTGTTTTCGAGTTCGTCGATAAGGTCACCGAGTATCTCGACATTGAACGGGGTGATGAGGTAGGTCGCGTTTGCTATCTGCTTTATCTTTCCGTCGTTCGCGTATGCAACGCCGCTGAGGAAGTCGAGAAGTCTCCGCGAGACCTCCTTCTGGGTGTTCTCTAGGTTGAGGACTACCGTGTGCTTCTCACGCAGATGGTCGGCAACGTCGCCCGCCACGTCAAAGCGGTCCGGGTGGAACACCACGACCGAAAGCTGGGTGGTCGCATGGATGTTGACGACCTTGTCGCGCTGTTCGCCGAAGCTCGGCTCCGGAGAAACCGGGCGTACGGCGGCGCGGCTGCGGGTCGGCAGTTCATCGTCCGCCTTCTTGCCCTCGTCGATGTCGTTCTCGTCCTCGTAGTCATAGTCCTCCGCGTAGGGTCTTGCGATCTCCTTCAGCTTGTCGAAAATTCCCATTTCCTTATTCCTCCTCGCAGTTGCCCGCAGATTTTTCTTTCTCCTCACGGTCTGCCGCAGGCGGCCGACCGCATATACATATATATTATCGTATTTTTTTACTTGATTGTCAACAAATAGTTTGCTTTGCAGGAAAATATTTCTCGTATTTTCCGTGCGGAGGCGGCGCATTCCGTCGGAAAGCGCCGCTTACTCTATGACCTTGCCGTCGTACAGGTTCTTGGAGTGCACGATTATCTCGTCGCCGGGACGTATGGAGCCCGCGTCGGACGCGTCATAGCTCACGATGTAGTAGTTCTCGGTCTCGTAGGCCGTGGCGATGTCTATTTTCACGAAGTTTGTCTGCATCGCCACAAGCGTGTAGACCCCGGCGTTTCCGTCCTCGTCCACGCGGACGGCGGCCTTCGGCACGCGCACACCCTCATACTCGCGCAGGACGAGCTCCGCCTGTTCGCGGCGAAGTCCGATAACAGGCGTGATGTCGGTGGCGCAGGAGAACACGACGGCGCACTCGCCGTCCTGCGGCTCGCCTATTTGGTACACGCGGACGCGCACCTCGCCGGTAAATTCGCCGTTGAAGCGCATCGTAACCCAGCTGCCCTCGGCAAGCTGCTTTGCGTCCGCCTCCTTCATGGCGGAGACGAACCGCCATCCGAAGCTCGTGACGAGCCTTCCGCAGCTTCCCCCGCCGTTCACCCCGGCGGTCTCTAGCGCGTGGACGTCCGCCGGCGTCATGTCGAGCACCGAGTCGAGGGTGAGCAGTTCCTCGTACCCGTCCGCAGAAGAGGAGAAGTACCCGCTCCGTGCGGCGTACACGGATGTCTCCGAACCGCTCAGGTTTGCTTCGAGGCGGCTCCGCTCGTCCTTGAGATCCTCGACGGCCTCCTCGAGCATATCCTCGCCGTAGCGGCCGGAGGAGTAGTCGCGGCGCAGTATGAGCGTTCCGAGCTCGCCTGCATCCTCGACGGCGGCGTCGAACGCGCCGGTCGAAACTCTGTACGCAAGGTCGGATATTTTGCTCTCCAGCTCCTCGTTTATACGGTTGATGTCGCCCACGCCGCTCTCGCCCCTGGCGGTCTCGAGCTCGGCTATCCTCGCGTCGAGCTCGCTTATGCGCTCTCTTGCGCGCCTGCCCTCAACGCTCGTATAGCTTACTATGAGGCTCTCGCCCTCCGCTACTTTCTCACCCTCGTCGCGCACAGCGAGCGTCGCGCCGCCAGAGGCGGCGTAGAGGCGTTCCTCGTTGCGCGCGAACCACCCGTCTATCGAGACGGTGTCCTCCGCCGTGGCAAGGACCGCCTCGGAGGTCTCAAGCGGGTTTGAAAGCGCGCTGATTATGTACACCGTCATGTACGCCACGACGGCGAGCACTACCACCGCGCTGATTATTTTTGTTGCAAGCTCGGCTTTCCGCAATCTTATTCTCCGTCCTCTTCCTCGGCCGCGCCTGCAAAGTTTATCGGCATGGCCGGTATCATCGTGGATATGGCGTGCTTGTAGATGACCTGCTGCTTGCCGTCCGAGTCGACGACGACGACAAAGCTGTCAAAGCACACGACTCTGCCCTTCATCTGTACCCCGTTCATCAGGAAGATGGTGAGCGGGATGCGCTGGACGCGCGCCTGATTCAAGAAATAGTCCTGCGTGTTCTGCTTCTTCATACGGGTTTTTCCTTTCTCTTACTGTTCTGCGTTTGTGTGGCTGCTGCTATTCTTCGCGGCGCTCTACGCCGCTATTATACAGGAAATCTTCCGCAAACGCGGTCGAACGGCGGACTATCGAGGTGAAGTCCTCCTCGTCGCGGTAGAACCACTTCACCGCTCCGTCCCGGCGGAACCACGTGAGCTGACGCTTCGCATAGCGCCGCGTCGCGCGCTTCAGCCGTTCGACGCACTCGGGGTATTCCTCAGGACGGTCGAGCGCGGGGAGCATCTCCTTGTAGCCTATCGCCTGGAGCGCGGTCGCCGCGCCCTCACGCCGAAGCCGCGCCGCCTCGTCCATGAGCCCCGCGCGAAGCATTTCGTCCACGCGCAGGTCCGTCCTGCGGTACAGCTCCGCCCTGTCGCGGAAGTCAAGACCTATCTTCAGCGCCTCGAAGCGCGGCGGCAGGGCTCTCGACTCCTCGTCGTGGCAGGATATGCTCCCGCCCGAAAATGACACCTCGAGCGCGCGGACTATACGCTTCAAATCGTTGGGATGTATGCGTTCCGCCGCTTTCGGGTCTCTCGCGCGGAGGAGCCTGTGCAGTCTCTCGGAGCCGTATTTTGTTCCCAAATCATTGAGTCTTTTTCGTATTATATCACAATTTTCCGCCGTTGAAAAGCCCCGTCCGAGAATTAGTGAATCCATATACAGACCGGTGCCGCCGGCGACTATCGCGGCATGTCCCCGCGAGAGTATCCCTTCTATCGCCTCCGTCGCCTCCGCGACGTAGCGCGCGGCGGAGTAGCTCTCGTCCGTGCCGCAGACATCTATCATGTGGTGCGGGACGCCGCGCATCTCCTCGCGCGTCGGCTTTGCCGTGCCGATGTCGAGACCGCGGTATATCTGCATCGAATCGCACCCGACGACCTCGCCGTGAAGCGCCAATGCAAGCTCAACCGCAAGCGCCGTCTTGCCGGACGCGGTGGGTCCCAATACGCATATTATCCTATCCGGCATCAGACTCTCCTGTTTATCCGCCGCTCGAGCTCGGCGCGTCCGAGCACCGCCGCGACGGGGCGTCCGTGCGGACAGAACTTCACGTCCCTGTAGCCCATGACGTGGCGGACGAGCTCGCGGCGCTCCGCGTCGGAGGTCACGGCGCCCGCCTTCATCGCCGCCTTGCAGGATATGAGCCGAAGCAGCTCCTCGCGCTGTTCGAGCATGTCCACCTTTCGGTGAGCCGCGAGGTCGCCCGCTATCTGCTCGAGCGTCCCCTGCGCGTCGTCGCGCTCGAGCTCTCCCGGCAGGGCGCGGACGGCGAAGCTCTCTCCGCCGATGTGCTCCATCTCGAACCCGAGGCCGCGTATGAGCGCGATGTTTTCGTTTATCGTCTCCGCCTCCTCGCGCGAGAACGTGAGCGCGAGCGGCGAGATGAGGTACTGCACCAACGGCTTCTCCCCCGCCGCGACAAGGCGGTCGAATATCATCCTCTCATGGGCGGCGTGCTTGTCTATGAATACAAGCTCCTCCGCGTCCTCCACGAGTATGTACGTGCCGAACACCTCTCCGAGTATCCGCCACTCGGGTATGGCCGGTTCCTCGACGGCGTCCGTCTGCGGTGTCTGCGCGGGACGCGGCGGCTCGGGTACGATTTCTCGCGAGTTCTCCTTCTCCGCCGTGTCCGCCTCCGCGCGACTCTCACGCGGGATTGCGGGCGCGTCTCCCATGCGCTCCGGCGCGGCGTTCGTTTCTGCGGCGGACGGTGTTTCCCGAGGCCCCTCCACCGTGACCGGGCGGATAAAATGCACCTCGCCCGCGCCGAAGCTGACGCCTCCGCCGTCCGCGCCGAGGCTCGGGCGCGTCGGCGCGGGACGCGCCGCTTCGCCGTGTGCCGGACGGACGCTTTCCTCCGGGGCGCGCCGCGCGGGAACGTCCTCCCGCTTCTCCGGCGCGCGGACGGCGGCGCTGCCGTGCACCGTCCTGACAAAGCCGGTACCGAGACCGAAGGTCTGCTGCTCTCCCGGAGTGTCCGCGTCGAACCTCAGTGCCGCGCGCGAGCCTATCTGCGAGCGGACGTCGCCCTCGTCTATCGCGGCGCGGACGGCGGTGTAGACCGCGCCAAACACCTCGCGCTCGAACGCGAACTTCACCTCGCTCTTTGCGGGGTGGACGTTCACGTCCACCGCCGCCGGGTTCAGCTCAATGTATAACACGCACGCGGGGAAGCGTCCCTGCACCATGCTGTTCCGGTAGCCCTGCTCGAGGGCGGCGGAGAGCAGGCGCGAGGATATCGGCCTTCCGTTGACGAAAAACTCCTGCTTTGTGCGGTTGCCGCGCCCGAACGCTGGCTTTGATATGAAGCCGGATACCGTGACGCCGTCCTCGCTGTTCTTCACCGGCATGAGGCCCGCCGCAAACGTCGCGCCGAGCACGTCGTAGACAGCGGCGGCGGGGTCGCCCGTGCCGCGAGTCTGGAACTCGGTCTCTCCCTCGCGTATGAATCGGAACGCTGTTTCCGGGTGCGCGAGCGCGGCGGACGAGACCACCGCCGCCACTCTCGACGCCTCGCTCATGTCCCGCTTTAAGAACTTCATCCGCGCCGGGGTGTTGTAGAAAAGTTCCTCGACGATGATGCTCGTTCCCTCCGGACATCCGGCGCTCTCGACCGCGTCTCCCGCGCCGCCCGCTATGCGGTACTCCGCGCCCTCCGCCGCGCCGCGTGTGCGGGTAAGCAGCCTCACCTTCGCGACGGCGGCTATCGACGCGAGCGCCTCGCCACGAAAACCCATCGTCTCTATCCTCTCGAGGTCCCGTGCCTCGCGGACCTTCGAGGTCGCGTGACGGAGGAACGCGGTCGGGATGTCCTCGGGGAGTATCCCGTCGCCGTCGTCGGTGACGCGGATATACCTGAGCCCGCCCTGGCGTATCTCTACCGCGATGCGTGTCGCCCCGGCGTCCACCGAGTTCTCAACAAGCTCCTTTACCACCGACGCGGGTCTCTCGACCACCTCGCCCGCGGCAATAAGATCCGCTATGTGCGGCTCCAGCTCATGTATGCGTCCCATAAATCACGCTCCTTTGCGGCGGCGCGCGCCGCCTATTCGGTCTCCTTTGCCCGCGAGACGAACTCCGCGAGCTTCTGCCACGCCTCGTAGGGCGAGAGGGCGTTCGGGTCTATCCTCGCAAGCTCCGCAGAGAGTGCGGACGCCGCGACGCCGCCGAGCGACATCTGTCCGTCGTCCTCTTTGCGAACCGACGCCACGCGGGTCTCGTCCCTCGAACCGCTCTCGAGCGAGCCGAGTATCTTCCTCGCCCGCGCGATAAGCTCGTCCGGAAGCCCCGCGAGCTTTGCCACTTCCACGCCGTAGCTGTCATCCGCGCCTCCGCGGACTATCTTGCGGAGGAAGATTATGCCGTCGTCGCGCTTCTTGACGGCGATATTGTAGTTCTTCACGCCCTCGAGCTCGTCCTCCATGACGGTGAGCTCGTGGTAGTGCGTGGCAAACATCGTCTTTGCGTCTATCCGCGTGCGGTCTGCGACCCACTCAAGCACCGCGCGGGCTATCGCCATACCGTCAAAGGTGGAGGTCCCGCGCCCTATCTCGTCAAGGATGAGCAGGCTCCGCCGCGTGGCGTTTTTCAGTATCTCCGCCACCTCGCTCATCTCGACCATGAAGGTTGAGCGTCCGCTCGCGAGGTCGTCCGACGCGCCTATGCGTGTAAACACGCGGTCGACTATGCCTATCTGCGCCTCGCGCGCCGGCACGAAGCTGCCGGCCTGCGCCATGATGACTATCAGCGCCGCCTGGCGCATGTAGGTGCTCTTGCCCGCCATGTTCGGCCCCGTGATTATCGCGACGGTGTTCGCGCCGCAGTTGAGCTCGAGGTCGTTCGGCACGAACAGTCCGCCGTCTAGCATCTTTTCGACGACCGGGTGCCGCCCGTCCCGAATGACGAGTCTGTCGCCCATGTCGACCGTGGGGCGGCAGTAGTTCTCCGACTGTGCGGCCGCGGCAAAGCTCGCGAGCGCGTCCGCAGACGCGACTGCGTGCGCCGTCTCCTGCACTCTCTCAGCCGCGAGGGCTATCCTGTCCCGCAGCTCGCAGAAAAGCTCGTACTCGAGCGCGGAGACTCGCTCGGACGCCGTCAGTATCTCGCTTTCGAGGTTTTTCAGCTCCTCGGTTATGTACCGCTCGCGGTCGACGAGCGTCTGCTTGCGTATGTAGTCCTCCGGGACCTTCTCCGCCCCGGAGCGTCTGACCTCTATGTAGTAGCCAAAGACCTTGTTGTAGCCAATTTTCAGCGTGCGGATGCCGGTCCGCTCGCGCTCGCGCTCCTCTATTGCAAGCGTCTCTCCGCGTCCGCCCTGGCATATGCGGCGCAGGCGCGCGACCTCCGGCGAGAACTCGTCGCGAATGAGTCCTCCCTCCCTGAGCTGAAGGGGAGGCTCGTCCACAAGCGTCGCCTCGATGTCGGAGATGATGTCCTCGAGCGGGTCTATCCGCTCGGAGAGCTCGCGCAGGAGCGGACTTTCCGTCCCCGCAAGCATATCCTTCACCGGCGCGAGGTGACGCGCCGAGTCCGCAAGCGCGCGGAGCTCCCGCGCGCCGACCGTCCCGGAGCTTATCCGCGTCATGACGCGCTCGAGGTCGCAGATGCTTTTCAGCTCCTCCGCGAGCGAGTCCCGAAGCGGCGCGGCCGCGACGAGCTCGCCCACAGCCTCGTGACGGCGGGTTATACGTGCGACGTCCACGAGCGGCCGCTCGAGCCACGAGCGGAGGAGCCGCGCGCCCATCGCGGTCCTTGTCCTGTCGAGGACGTGCAGAAGGCTCCCGTGCTTCTCGCCCGTCCGCATGGACGCCGTGAGCTCGAGGTTCCTCCGCGCGGTCTGGTCGAGCTCCATGAAGCTCCGCGACCGGTAGCACTCGAGGCGGCGGATATGTGACGCCGTGCTCTTCTGCGTGAGATAGATGTAGTGCAGGAGTGACCCGACCGCCTCCGGCGCGGGAGTTTTCTCTATCGTACCCACTCCCTCGCCGAACTTCTCGCGGCAGGCATGCTCGGCGGCGTCCTTGTCCGCCTGTGAGACGGTGACGAGCGCCCTGTCAAACCGCTCTATCCAGCGCTTCACCCTCGGAAGCTCTTCGTCGTCTCTGAGTATCAACTCACGCGGGTCGTAGCGCGAGATCTCGTTCTGCACCGATATGCCGAGCTCGTCAAGCGAGTCACTGGAGAGCGCCGTGGCGTAGAACTCGCCCGTCGAGAAGTCGCAGAACGCGAGCCCCGCCATGCACTTCGCCCTGTTCAGCGCCACCGCGCCGATGAAGTTGTTTTTCGCGTCGTCGAGGGCGCCCGCCATCGTCGCGGTGCCGGGCGTGACCGTTCTCAGCACCTCGCGCTCGACGAGTCCCTTCGCGAGCTTCGGGTCTTCCATCTGCTCGCATATCGCGACCTTGTAGCCCTTGGTTATAAGGCGCGCTATGTATCCGTCCACCGAATGTGCCGGAACGCCGCACATCGGCACCTGCAGCTCCTTTGGCGCGGTCCTGTCGCGCGTGGTGAGCATGAGGTCGAGTTCCTTTGCCGCGGTCTTTGCATCCTCGTCGAACATCTCGTAGAAGTCGCCGAGCCGGAAGAACAGGAGACTGTCCGGATACTGCGCCTTCATCGCGGCGTACTGCTTCATCATCGGGGTATCTACCGGCATACCGTCACCTCCCTCCGTTCACGCGAGCTCGGCCGAAAGCGAGAAGGTGCTTACACCTGTCACCTTCACCGTATGCCACTCGCCTATAAGCTCCGGCGAGCCTTTGAGGCTTACGAGCCGCCCGTCCTGCGTGCGGGCGGTGAGGTTGAGTTCGCCCGTGCGGCTCTCGCCGTCTATGTGTACGCGCATCGTGCGCCCGACGAGCGGCGCGCGGTCCTCGAGCGTTATCTCGTCCTGAAGCGCATTCAGCCGGCGGAACCGCTCGACCTTCTCCGCGTGGGTCACGGGGTCAGGCATCTCGGCGGCGGGAGTTCCGGAGCGCTTGGAGTAGATGAACGTAAAGAGCGAGTCGTACCGGACGCGGCGGACAAGGTCGAGCGTCCTCTCGAAGTCCTCCTCACTCTCGTCCGGGAAGCCTATTATGATGTCGCTTGTGAATATTACGCCGGGTATTTTCTCCCGTGCGTAGTCTATGAGCGAAATATAGTGCTCCGCCGTGTAGCGGCGGTTCATACGGCGCAGTATCTCGTCCGAGCCGGACTGCACCGGCAGGTGTATGTGCCGCTCCACCTTCGGGTGGGACGCGATGACGTCGATGAGCTCGCGCGAGCAGTCCTTGGGGTGGCTCGTCATGAATCGGAGCACGAAGTCGCCCTCGAGCTCGGCGCATGCGGCGAGCAGCTCCGCGAAGCTCTTTCCGCCGCCGGAGTAGCTGTTGACGTTCTGCCCGAGGAGCATGATGTCGTGGCACCCGCTCTCCGCAAGCTCGCGCACCTCACGGATGACGTCCTCGGGAAGCCTGCTCCGCTCGCGCCCGCGGACATACGGGACGATGCAGTAGGAGCAAAAGTTGTTGCAGCCGTACATTATCGAGACGTGCGCCTTGTACGGCGACGTCCTCACGACCGGAAGCTCCTCCGCAATGCGGCTGTCCGGCTCGCCGTCCTCGATTATCCTCCCGCCGTCCTCGTAGAGGCGGAGCAGAGTTTCAGGCAGGCGCCAGAAGGAGGTGGTGTCGAGCAGTGCGTCGACATGGCGGTAGCTCCGCCTCACCTTCTCGCGCACGGTCTCCTCGCCCGCCATACAGCCGGCAAGGATTATCTTCATGTTTGGATTTTCCCTCTTGGTGTGTACCATATGTCCGATGTTGCCGAAAACCCGCTGTTCGGCGTGCTCGCGCACGGCGCAGGAGTTTATGACGACGACGTCGGCGTGCTCGTCCGAGACGAGTATGTACCCCATGTCGCGGAGCATACCGCGCATACGCTCGCTGTCCGCCTCGTTCTGCTGACAGCCGTAGGTGTCGACCCACGCGGTCTCACCCGCGTGGACGGCGCGGATGCGCTCCGCGCACTCGCGCTGGTATTCCAGTTCCTTTTCGCTTACAAATGCTCTTCTTTCCACTTCAGTTCACCCGGATAATGTTACTTTTCAAGCTTGAGGCCGAGCAGTGCCCGGCGGAGCATGTCGAGCGCCGTCGTCGCGGCGTTCGAGCGGACGCGCTCGCGCCCTCCGGCGCGGCCGAAGGTGCACTCGCGCACGACCTCGATGCCGTCTCCCGCGACGGCGATGTACACGAGCCCCATCGGCTTCGACTCGCTTTCGGACGGTCCCGCGACGCCGGTGAGCGCGACGGCGAAGTCCGCCCCCGTTCTCTCCCGCGCACCGCGCGCCATCTCCGCCGCAGTCTCGCGCGAGACGGCGCCGAACCTCGCAAGCGTCTCCTCCTTCACGCCGAGGAGCCGCGTCTTCATCTCGTTTGAGTAGCATACGGCGCCGCCGAGATACACCCTGCTCGCGCCGGGCACGGAGGTTATCCGTTCGCCGACGAGGCCGCCGGTGCAGCTCTCCGCCGTCGCTATCGTCTTGCCCTGCTCGGCAAACAGCTCGACGACGCGCGCCTCGAGACTCTCGGCGTCCACGCCGTAGACCACGTCCCCGAGCCGGCTGCACATGTCCGCCACGACCGGCTCGGTCATGGCAAACGCTTCTTCCTTCGTCGCGGCCTTCGCCGTCACGCGGAGCAGACACTCGCCGACCTTCGCGTAGGGCGCGACGGTCGGATTTGTCATCTTCTCTATTATCGGACGGAGCATCGCCTCCATCGGCGCTTCCCCGAGACCGACGACGCGTATCGTGCGGCTGACAAGGCACGCATCGCTCTTCGACGCGAGCCACGGCATGGCGCACTCGCGCCACATCGGGAAGCACTCGCTCGGCGGGCCGGGGAGCATTATGACGCTCTTGCCATCCTCCGTGTCGAACGCGACGCCGGGAGCCGTGCCCCACTCGTTTGTGAAGACGGTGCATCCCTCAGGAAGCATCGCCTGCGAGTAGTTGTTCTCGGTGAGCGTTATCCCGCGGCGGCTGAAGTAGGTCTCCAGCCGCCTCACCGTCTCCTCGTGGCGGACGAGCCGACGCCCGTAGCACTGCGAGACGGTCTCCTTCGTGATATCGTCATACGTCGGCCCGAGGCCGCCGGTGGTTATCAGCAGGTCGGCGCGGCTCTTCGCAAGCTCGACCGAGCGGCGTATCCTCTCGGGATTGTCGCCCACGACCGACGTGTAGTAGAGGTTTATCCCGAGCTCGCTGAGTCCCTCGCTTATCACCTGCGCGTCGGTGTTTATTATGTCGCCGAGCAGCAGCTCGGTGCCTATCGAAAGTATTTCCGCGGTTATTGACATATCCGTCTCCCCCTCAGCGCGATATTCTTATCTCCTCGACGTTCTCCACGGCAATCCGCTCGAGCTCCGCGAGTTCCGCCGGAGCCTCTGCCTCCTCGACAAGCTCCAGCTTCGGACGGGTGCGCGGGTGCTTCGGTGTGAATACCGTACAGCAGTCCTCGTAGGGAAGTATCGAGGTGTCGTATGTTCCTATCCGGCGGGATACCTTCACTATCTCCTCCTTGTCCATGCCAATGAGCGGCCGGAAGACCGGCATATCCGTGACCGCCTCGGTGACGCCCATCGCAAGCGTCGTCTGGCTCGCGACCTGCCCGAGGCTCTCGCCGGTGATGATGGCGGAGCAGGCGTTCTTTTTCGCTATCGCCTCGGCTATCCGCATCATCGAGCGGCGCATGACGAGCGTGAAATACTCCTCCGGGCAGCAGTCCCGTATCTTCTCCTGTATCGCCGTGAACGGAACGACATGCACCGTCATGTAGCCGGTGTGACGGACGAGTATTTTCGCGAGGTCGAGCACCTTCTGCTTTGCGCGCTCGCTCGTGTAGGGGTAGCTGAAGAAGTGTACCGCCTCGAGCTCGAGGCCGCGCCGCGCCATCATCCACGCCGCGACCGGGCTGTCTATTCCGCCGGAGAGAAGCACGGCGGCGCGGCCGGCCGTCCCCTGCGGAAGTCCTCCCGCGCCGGGAACGGGGTCGGTATGTACGTAGGCCGAGAGGTCGCGCACCTCGACGTAGACCGTCCTGTCCGGCTCGTAGACGTCCACCCGCAGATGCGGGAACGCCTCGAGCACGGCGGCGCCGACGAGGCTGCTTATCTCGGGCGACTTCAGCGGGAAGCGCTTGTCCGAGCGCTTGCTTTCCACCTTGAAGGTCTTTGCCGCCGAGAGCTCCGGCGCGAGGCGCTCGCACGCGGCGCGGCATATCGCGTCGATATCCTTCTCACACGCGTAGGCGCGGGAGAGCGAGACTATGCCGAACACCTTACTCACCGTGTCAAACGCCGCGGCGCAGTCGCAGGTCTCCTCCTCCGGCTCCACGTAGACCGTGGACTGTATGGCGTAGACGTTGAACCTGCCGAGCGGACGCAGACGCGCGCGTATGACGCGGAGCATCTTCGATTCAAACTGACGGCGGTTTCCGCCCTTGAGGACGACTTCGCCCATCTTCGCGAGTATCATTTCCATATCCTTATACCTGCTTTGCTTCGTACTTCAGTCCACGAGCGACGTTCGGACGTCGCCGTAGAAGTTTATCGGCATGTCGCCTACGCTTATCGTGCGGACGATGAAGTTCCCGTCCGCAATATGCCTGAGTATCGTCGGAAGAGCCTCCGCCGTCGTCTCGGTGTCATGCATGAGTATCACGACGGTGGAATTCGCCTCGTCAAGGCCGCGTATTACAGTCCTTGCGAGAGCGGATGCGGAGGGCTGTTCGTAGTCTAGGGCGTCCACCGTCCAGTCCCAGTAGCGGCATCCCGCGCTTATCACGGCGTCTCTCATTTCCTGCGTGACCTCGCGGTAGCTTGAGCCGTAGGGGAAGCGGAATATCCTCGTTCGGATCTGCGCCACCGAGTCGAGCGCTTCGGCGGCGCGTTCGATCTCGTCTCTCAGAGCCTCCGGCGATGAGTACATCTCACTGTCTACGTGGCTCCACGCATGCAGGCCGACGGAGTGCCCCTCGCCCACCATTCTCCTCACGGTGTCCCGCTCCTGCTCTATCTCGCTTCCGAGCAGAAAGAAGGTCGCCTTCATGCCGTATTCGTCGAGCGTATCAAGTATGGAGGCGGTATTTCTGTTCGGCCCGTCGTCAAAGGTGATGTAGACCACCTTCGGCTCGGGCGGCGGGGACACCTCCTCCGACGGTTCCGCGCTCGGCGCGGCGGACGACGACACCGGCGGTTCGCTCGAGGGCTCGGCGCTCGGCCGCGAGATGTGCGCGAGGTACAGTGCCACGAGCTCCGGCTGGTACCGCGCAAGGAAGCTGTCCGCGCTCAGGTCGGACTCCGACACGATGCGCACCGTTTCGAGCGGGTGACTTCGGAGTATCTGTAGGCCGAGGCCGAACTTTTCGCACACGAACGTGAGCGGCACGCAGATAGTTCCCGCCTCGTTTGTCACAAGGCGCATCTGGTACTGCTGTTCGCGGTCGTAGGCGGTCTGCGCGAGCGAGTCAAAGGTTATCATATAGTCGCGGTTGTAAAGCGTCAGCCGGTACATCTCGCTGTTATAGCTGTAAAACACCCCGAGCGAGCGGTCCGAGAAGAGGGCGTAGGGCGCGTATACTTCTCCGCCGGACATCACCGGCATCATCGCCTCGTCAAGCGGCTGTACGGAGTCGTTGAGCACGGTGAAGTACCTGTCCTCCTCGTCGGGGGCGGAGCTTGCAAGCGCGGCAAGCGAAAGCATGAGCGCCGAAACGGCCAAAAACAGCGCAAGAAGCCGTGTTCTTTTCATTCTTCGCCCTCCCTTTCCGCCGCGCGCCGGTGTCTGCGCCGGTCATAATTTTACGGATATATTGTACCACAAAACGCGTCGATGTTCAACTACCGCTAGTCTCGCCCCGAAAATAAATTTAATGCCTTGTAGCGGACGGCAAAAAATGCTATACTGAGAAAAAAGCTGTCGGAGCAGACGGCCGCCGCTGTCGGCCAGCCCGCTCCGCAAGGAGGCTCGGACGCATGAAGGGCTTTCGCGAAAGCGCCGCTTCGCGCGCCTCGAACGACGCTGAGAGGATGCTTGCGCGGCGTCTCTGCGATCTCTCGGAGCGCGCGGCGCGAAGCGGCGTCCTCGTCTCGACGGGGTTCCTCTCGCCCTCCGAGCAGGAGTTCAGCCGGATGATTTCGCCGCTCCTGCCCTGTCCGCCGGTCTTTGACGGCGGCTTCGAGGGCGCGGAGCGCGCCGTCGTCTGCTTCGGCGAATACGGCGAGCGGCCGATAGCCGCGCTCCGCCTCGAGCACAAGACGCCGCTCTCCCACCGCGACATTCTCGGCTCGGT
>CANPWY010000024.1 GCA_947585215.1 uncultured Clostridia bacterium | reverse complement strand
TGTGTCGGCGTCAAGACGGGCTACACCACCGGCGCGGGAAGGTGCCTCGTGAGCGCTGTGGAGCGGGACGGGCGGCTCGTTATAGTCGTGACGCTCGACGCGCCGGACGACTGGCGCGACCACGAGCGCCTGTACGACTGGGCGTTCCGGCGCTATACGGCGAGGGAGATAATCTCCTCCGACAGGGTGTTTGCGTACCAGCCGGTCGAGGGCGGACTTGCGGCGAAGGCCGCCGTCCGCGCCGAGCGTTCCCTCGTGCTTTCCCTCACCGATGACGAGCTCGCGCGTCTCGAGACCGAGACCTACCTTGCGCACTTCGTCTACGCGCCGGTGGAGGCCGGGAGTCCGGCGGGAGAGGTCGCAGCGCGGCTCGACGGCGCGGAGCTTGCCCGCGTGACGCTCGTCTACGCCTCCGGTTCGGAGCGCGCGGAGCCGAGAGAACTCAGCTTCTCCGAAAAGCTGAAGGACTGGCTTGAAACTCTTGCGTGGAAACTGGGTTTATGATATAATGCAACATGTGATTGAGTACGTTTTTTCTGACGGGAGGAGTCTTTGCCGTGAAGGAGCGCCTTCAGAAGATAATATCGGCGTACGGCGTCTGCTCGCGCCGCGCGGCGGAGAAGCTTATCGAGGCCGGAGCGGTCACGGTAAACGGCTTCACGGCGACGGTAGGCATGAGCGCCGACCCGGACGCGGACGTGATAGCGGTGGACGGAACGCCGCTCGCCGCCGTGCCGGAGCCGGAGTACATCCTTCTCAACAAGCCGCGCGGGGTGCTCACCGCGTCCTCGGATGACCGGGGCAGGAGGACGGTCACCGACCTCGTGGACTGCGGCGAGCGGGTCTACCCGGTGGGCCGTCTCGACCTCACGAGCGAGGGACTTATCATCCTCACAAACGACGGGGCGCTTGCCCGCGCCCTCACGCATCCCTCGAGCCGGGTGCCGAAGACCTACCGCGTGACGGTCGAGCCGTACAGCGAACAGGCGCTCGACGCCCTGCGGGACATGGATACGCTCGACGGCGAGCCGATAGAGCGGGCGAAGGTCTCGCTTTTAGGCAGAAACGGAACGCGCGGCCGGCTCGAGATAGTCATAACACAGGGCAAGAACCGCCAGATACGGCGAATGTGCGCAGCCGCTGGGATGGACGTCCTGCGTCTGCGGAGAGTGAAGATAGGCGAGCTGACGCTTGGCGGCCTCGAGCCCGGAGAGTGGCGTAAGCTCGAAAAAAAGGAGATACGCTATCTTAAAAACCTCGCGAAGAGCGAGCGATGATATGTAGAGTAGACACAATATAAACAGACGGGGGGATACATCTATGACGAGCGACCTCATGTCGCGCATAGAGGCCGGACGAGACAGGTTCTCGAAGGGTCAGCGCAGGATAGCCGACTACATAGAGACGCACTACGACAAGGCGGCATACATGACCGCAAGCAAGCTCGGGAGCGTCACCGGCGTGAGCGAGTCCACGGTCGTTCGCTTTGCCACAGAGCTCGGTTACAGCGGCTACCCGCACATGCAGCGCGACCTGCGCGACATAGTTCAGGGGAGGCTCACGAGCCTCCAGCGCCTCGAGCTGACGTGGGACAGGCTCGAGGGTCAGAGCGTGCTTGAGGCCGTGATGGAGAGCGACATAAACAAGATCCGCGCGACGCTTGCGGCAGTCGGCGAGGAGTCCTTTGAAAAGGCGGTAAGGATGATACTGTCCGCCAAGAGAATATACATACTTGGTCTGCGCACCGCCGCGTTCCTCGCGGACTTCCTCGGCTACTACATGCACCTCATGTTCGAGAACGTGACGGTGCTCGAGGACGGCTCGAAGAGCGGCGACATATTCGAGAAGCTGTTCCGCGTGGGGGAGGGAGACGTCGTTATCGGCATCACCTTCCCGCGCTACTCGAAGCGGACGCTTCGCGGCATGCGCTTTGCGCGGGACAGAGGCGCGGGCATCGTCTCGATAACCGACGGACCCGCAAGCCCCATAGCAAAGCTCTCTCCCTGTCCGCTCTACGCGCCGTGCGAGATGGCGTCGTTTGTGGACTCGCTCGTGGCTCCGCTGAGCCTTGTGAATTCGCTTGTCGTGGCGCTTGCCCAGCACAGGAGAGACGAGATCTCCGACACCTTCTCGGTGCTCGAGAATATATGGGACGAGTACGAGACCTACGAAAAGTCGATGACCGGAGAAGACGAGGATGAAAACTAAGCTCGCCGTCGTGGGCGGAGGCGCCGCGGGGATGTTCGCCGCCGTTTCGGCGGCGGAGCGCGGCGTCAAGACAGTGCTGATAGAGCGGAATGACAAGCTCGGCAGGAAGCTCGGCATCACCGGAAAGGGACGCTGCAACCTCACAAACAACTGCGGCGCGGACGAGGTGATAAGGAATACGCCGGGCAACGGACGGTTTCTCTTCAGCGCGCTTGCCGCGTTCCCGCCGTCCGCCGCGATGGAGTGGTTCGAGGCGCACGGAGTTCCGCTTAAGACCGAGCGCGGCGCGAGGGTCTTTCCCGAGAGCGACCGCGCGGCGGACGTTGTGAACTGCCTTCGGTGCGAGCTTGACCGCCTCGGCGTAAAGGTGATACATTCACGGGCGAAGCGGCTCGTCCTCGAAGACGGCAGAGTGACCGGCGTCGAGTGCGAGAGCGACACGGTGAGCTGTAAAGCTGTTATACTTGCCACGGGCGGACTTTCGTATCCCACCACCGGCTCCACCGGGGACGGGTACCGGCTCGCAAAGAGCGCGGGACACAGCGTCGGCGCACTGCTGCCGTCGATAGTCCCGCTCGAGGTGAGCACGCCGGACTGCTCCGCGATGGCGGGTCTCGGACTAAAAAACATAAAGGTAAAAGCCTTTACGGGAAGCGGACGGCAGGTCTACGAGGACTTCGGGGAGCTGCTCTTCACTCACTTCGGGATAAGCGGCCCGGTGGTGCTTTCCATGTCCGCACATCTCAGAAATTTTGCCGAGAACCGCTACTACGTCCTTATAGATATGAAGCCCGCGCTCGATATGGAGAAGCTCGACCGCCGGATACTCCGCGACTTTGCAGAGCATCCGAACAGGACGCTTGAAAACATCCTCGGCGCGCTGCTGCCTAGAGCCATGATACCGGAGACTCTGCGTCAGGCGGGGCTTGACCCGTCCCTCCGGGTAAACGAGGTGACGCGCGCACAGCGCGCCGCCCTCGCGGAGGCGGTGAAGGGATTCCGGCTAGAGATAAGCGGTGCGCGTCCGATAGAGGAGGCGGTTGTCACGGCGGGCGGCGTCTCGGTAAAGGAGATAGACCCGCGCACCATGCGCTCGAAGCTCGTGGACGGTCTCTACTTCGCGGGCGAGCTGATAGACGTGGACGCCTACACCGGCGGCTTCAATCTCCAGATAGCGTGGGCGACCGGGCGCGCTGCCGGAACCGCCGCGGCGGAGGAGATTGCCGGGTCGTGAGGCTTAGTGCTTTACAGTGTCGATTATTTTTGATATGTGACAAGTCATTCAATTTACACGGAGGCTTAAATGAAACGCTTTGCAATAGCGATAGACGGGCCGAACGGCGCGGGCAAAAGCACAGTCGCGCGGGAGGCCGCTCGGAGGCTCGGATGCGTCTATATCGACACCGGCGCGATGTACCGCGCCGTCGGACTGTACGTCAGACGAAAGAACGTCCCGCCGGACGACCGCGCCGCAGTCGCGGCGCTTCTCCCTGAGATAGAGCTTTCACTTCGGCACGGGCCGGACGGACAGCACGTCTTCCTTTCGGGTGAGGATGTGAGCGAGGCAATACGCACGCCGGAGGCTTCCATATACGCGGCGACCGTCTCGAAGCTGCCGGAGGTCCGCGCGGCGCTTCTCGACTTGCAGAGGAGGTTTGCGCGCGAGGGGAGCGTCGTCATGGACGGACGGGACATCGGCACGGTCGTACTGCCGGACGCCGAGGTGAAGATATTCCTCACCGCGTCGGTCGAAGCCCGCGCGCGCCGGAGGTATGACGAGCTCCGCGCGAAGGGTCAGGACGTGAGCTTCGAGGAAGTGAAGCGCGACCTCGAGTGGCGGGACAGGACGGATTCCACCCGCGACATAGCGCCGCTCCGCGCGGCGGAGGACGCGGTGACGGTCGACACGACCGGGCTCGACATAGAGGGAAGTGTCGAAGCTGTTCTTAAAATCGCAAAGGAGCGGGGATATGGTAAAGCATAAGGGGCTGTATAAGTTCTACTATTTTCTTCTCTGGCTGTGGTTCGGTATCTTCTACCGCATACACACGAAGGGGCGCGAGAACGTCACCGACGGGCCGTGCATCATCTGCGGCAACCACACCTCAATGGCGGATCCGCTGATGGTGGCGGTAAAGATGAAGAACAAAACGGGCTACCACTACACCAAGTTCATGGCCAAGGCCGAGCTCGGAAAGGTCAGTATACTCCGCAAGATAGCGGGGCACCTGATAATATTCATCCAGCGCGGAAAGAGCGACATCGGCGCGATAAAGCAGACGATAGCGCACCTCAAGGAGGGCGGCAACATCATCATCTTCCCGGAGGGACGGCGCGTGGACGCGGGCGAGGACTCCGAGGCGAAGACCGGCGTCGTCATGATGGCACTCCACTCCGGCGCGAAGCTCCTGCCGGTCTATATCTCCGAGAAGCGGAAGCCGCCGGTCATATTCGGCAGGGTGGACATCGTTTTCGGCGAGCCGTACAGCATAGAGCGCGACCGCAGCGTGCCTACCTCAGAGGCGTACCGCCTCGCGGTGGACGATCTCATGGCGCGGATACGCGCGCTCGGCGAGCAGGTGAAGAAGTGAAGGTAGAAGTCGCAAAGAGCGCGGGATTCTGCTTCGGCGTCGACCGCGCGGTAAAGCTCGCGGAGGAGACCGCAAAGAGAGGTCCCGCGGCGACGCTCGGGCCGATAGTCCACAACGCGGAGGTCGTCGCGGAGCTTGAGCGGGACGGCGCGCGGATGATAGGCGGGTTTGACGAACTGCGGGAGGGCGAGACGCTCATAATCTGCTCGCACGGAGCGCCGAAGTCGGTGCACGAGCGGATAGAGCGGGAGCAGATTCCGGCGGTGGACGCGACTTGTCCCTACGTCCGCCGGATACACTCGATCGCCGCCGAGGCGAGCGCGGGGGGGCGCATACTTGTCGTCATCGGCGACCCGGATCACACCGAAGTGAAGGGCATAACGAGCCGCGCGGACAGATACGCCGTTTTTTCGGACGAAATCGAACTTGAAAAATGGTTACTTAATTTAGCGGAAAATGACAGGAATTGCATAACATTTGTTGCACAAACTACTCTCAACGCAGACTTCTATAAAAAATGTCTGAAAATTTCAAAAAAACTGTGTACAAATCCCGAAATTTTTGATACAATATGTAAAGCCACGAATAGTCGGCAGCCGGAAGCGGTCGAGCTCGCGGGCAGGTGCGACTGTATGATAGTCGTCGGAGACAGGCGCAGCGCAAACACCCGCCGTCTCTACGAGCTCTGCCTTGAAAAATGCCCGGAGACCTACTGGGTCGAAAGGGCGGACGAGCTTCAGCTTCACGGCGGCTATAAAAGCGTGGGCATCACTGCCGGCGCGTCCACGCCGAAGTGGATAATAGAGGAGGTCAACAGGAAAATGGATGAAATGAAAAATAACGTGACTGAGCCTGAGAAGGAAGTCATGGAAACGGCTGAGGAGAGGGTGTCGGAGCCTGCTGAAACCGGCGAACCCGGATTCGAGGAAATGCTCGAACAGTCGTTCAAAACGCTCACGAGCGGCGAGAAGATGACCGGCACCGTCATGAGCATCACACCTACCGAAATCCAGGTCGATCTCGGAACCAAGCACGCGGGCTACATACCGCTCAGCGAGCTCAGCGACGATCCTAACGCCAAGCCGGAGGAACTCGTGAAGGTTGGCGATGAGATAGAGGTATTCGTCGTCCGTGTCAACGACGGCGAGGGAACCGCAATGCTCTCCAAGAAGCGCCTCGACAGCATCAAGGGCTGGGAGGACGTTGAGAATGCCTGCGAGAGCGGCGACACCATGGAAGGCATCGTGACCGAGGAGAACAAGGGCGGCATCGTCAGCATGGTCAAGGGCGTGCGCGTGTTCGTGCCCGCTTCGCAGACCGGCGTGCCGCGCGGGGGCGAGCTTGCCCAGCTCATCGGCCAGCGCATCAAGCTCAAGATAACCGAGGTCAACCGTGCCCGCCGCCGTGTCGTCGGCTCCATCCGCCGCGTTGAGGCGGCTCTCCGCCGCGAACGCGCCGAGGCCATCTGGAACGATATAGAGGTCGGCAAGGAGTATGACGGCACCGTCAAGAGCCTCACGAGCTACGGCGCCTTCGTGGACATCGGCGGGGTGGACGGCATGGTCCACGTCTCCGAGATCTCCTGGAAGCGCATCCGTCAGCCCTCCGACGTGCTCAAGGTCGGCGACCAGGTACACGTCCATGTCATCGGTCTTGACCGCGAGAAGCACAAGATCTCCCTCGGCATCCGCCGTCCGGAGGACAACCCGTGGACGAAGTTCATGACCGGCTACAAGATTGGCGACGTCGCGCAGGTCAAGGTCGTCAAGCTGATGACCTTCGGTGCGTTTGCCGAGATAGTCCCCGGCGTTGACGGTCTTATCCACATTTCCCAGATAGCCAACCGCCGCATAGACAAGCCGGAGGACGTCCTCAGCGAGGGTCAGGTCGTCGAGGCCAAGATAACCAACGTCGACGAGGAGAACCACAAGGTCTGGCTGAGCATCCGCGCGCTGAGCGAGCCGGAGAAGACCGAGGAGCCTGCCGCAAAGCCCGAGCCCGAGGAGGAAGAGGGCGGATACGTCACCGATACCGTTGTCGCCTCCAGCGAGGACGGGAAGCTCGAGATCTCCGAGGAGATAGCTCACGAGGTCGAGGGCGAGCAGGAGTAAGCCCCGAGAACTCAATAATGTACAAAAGCCCGGGAGATTTCTCCCGGGCTTTTTCCTATTCGCATAAAGTTTTTTCCCGGACGGACTGCCTTTCCCGCGGCACTTGACAGCGTCCCCGAAGTATGCTATTTTAGTATAGCGAAAAAAGTTGATAGATGCAACTAATCGGGAGTCGGACAAATGCTGAAAAAATTCATGAAGAAATACGGGTGGCTCTACCTGCCCGGAATAATCTTCGTCGCGCTCAACTCGCGAGTGGCGACGCTCGCGCCCGCGGCGCTCGGAGACGCCATCGGCCTGCTCGAGGAGGGCGCGCCGAGAGACGCGGTCTACCGCGCAGCTCTCGTCATCATAGCCGTGGCGGTGGGAGTGTTCGCGACGAGGTTCGTGTGGCGAATGTTCATCATACTCAACGCGCGGAGGATGGAGACCTTCATGCGCGAAGAGCTCTTTACGAAGCTCCAGAGCCTCTCGCCGAGCTTCTTTGCAAAGAGACGCTCCGGCGACCTTCTCGCGTACGCCATAAACGACGTAAACGCCGTGCGTATGACCTTCGGCCCGGCGCTCGCGCAGGGGCTCAACGGCATACTCTCCGGCGCGCTTTCGATATACGCGATGATAGCAGAGACGGATCTTCGCATGAGCCTCCTCGCGCTCGCGCCGGTGCCGGTGGCGGTCGCGTCGATACTGATAGTCGGCAAGGCGGTCCGGAGCCGCAGCCGCAAGGTGCAGGAGATGTTCGCGGGGGTGAGCGGCTTTGTCAATGAGTCGATAATGGGTCTCCGCGTCGTAAAGGCGTTCGCGCGCGAGGACGAGTGGCAGAAGGAGTTCGACCGCGCAAGCGACGACCTCCGCGCTGCTAACGTCTCGCTTGTAGACGCGAGCTCACTTCTCCAACCGGTGACGACGCTGATGTTCGGCCTCTCCTACGCCATAGCGCTCGTCGTCGGAGGACACATGGTCTTGGAGGGAACGCTGTCGCTTGCGAGCCTCGTGACCTTCCTTGGGTACCTGCTTCTCATACAGCAGCCTGTCGTCGCGCTCGGACGCATCGTCAACATGGTCCAGAGGGGACTTGCAAGCTACCGCCGCCTCGACGAGATACTGAAGGAGCCGGGCATCCCCGCCTTTGAGCAGACCGACTACGGCCGCGAGATAAAAGGCGAGATAGAGGCAAGAAACCTTACCTTTACATATCCCGGCGCGGAGGAGCCGGCGCTTCGCGGCGTGAGCTTCAAGCTGAAGGCCGGTGGGACGCTCGGCATCGCGGGCGAGACAGGCGCGGGCAAGACGACGCTCGCGTCGCTTCTAGTGAAGTTCTACGAGTGTCCGCGCGGACAGCTCTTTATAGACGGCGTGGACATCCGTGACATCCCGGCAAAGGCCGTGCGCGAGGCGACGGGATTCGTGCCGCAGGACGGCTTCCTCTTCAGCTCGTCTATAGAGGAGAACATACGGTTCTACTGCGTGGGAAAGACGCACGAGGACGTCCTGCGCGCGGCGGAGCTCGCCGCAGTCCGTGAGAACATAGAGGAGCTGCCGGACGGCTTTGGGACAGAAGTCGGCGAGCGCGGCACGCACCTCTCGGGTGGACAGCGCCAGCGCGTCGGCCTCGCCCGCGCGCTCCTGCGCAAGCCGAGGATGATAATCCTTGACGACACGCTCTCCGCCGTCGACAACATCACCGAGCGGAAGATAGTCGCAAACCTCGAGGGCGAGCTGAAGGACCGCACGGCCGTGATAATCAGCCACCGACTGAGCGCCCTGGAGCACGCCGACCTCATACTCTATATGAAGGACGGAGAGGTCACGGAGCAGGGGACTCACGACGAGCTTCTCGCACTCGGCGGCGACTACGCCACGGCGTGGCGGGAGCAGATGGAGGGCAGCCGCGATGAAGACTGAGAAAAAGAAGGGCGGGATAATACGCCTCGCGGCGCTGATGCGCCCCTACGTTCTTTCGCTCCTGCTCTGCGTGCTCTGCGTCGTCATAGTCAACGCGGCGGAGATAGCAAAGCCGCTTATCGCGGCGTCTGTGATAGACGACGTGCTCGCAAGCGATAATGCGAACGGCGGCACGGTCTTTGTAATGGGCGCGGTGTACTTCGCGATAGTCGCGGCGGGCTCGATATTCTCGATAGTCCAGATGCGGGCGATAAGCCGCATGAGCCAGAAGATACTGAGCGACATGCGCAAAAAGGTCTTCTCAAAGATCATGCACATGTCGGTGCCGACGCTTGACCGCCACGGCACGGGACGTCTTATCACCCGCGCCACAAACGACGTTGAGACGATAAACGAGTTCTACTCGGACGTCTTTCTGAACCTCTTCCGGGACGTGTTCCTGCTTATCGGAATAGTCGTGGTGCTGTTTGTGATGGACGCGCGCCTCGCGCTCGCGGCGCTCACGGGAGTGCCGGTTATTGCCGCGATAACCTTCTCGCTGAAGCGCATAATAAAGCGCAACTTCAAGCGGCTGAAGAGCATAACCGGACAGATAAACGGCTTTATCGCCGAGAACATCAGCGGCATGAGAGTCGTCCAGGCGTTCAACCGTATGCGCGAGAAGCTTTCCGAGTTCCGCAAGCTCAACGGCGACTACTACAAGGCGGCAAAGACTCAGGTTATGCTCAACACCTTCCTCCGCCCGACGATGGAGGTCATAAACTCGCTCGTCATAGCTCTGCTCATAGCCTACGGCTACAACCGTGTCACCGGCGGGTTCGTCCACGTCAGCATACTCTACGCGTTCACTACTTACGTAAAGCAGTTCTTCGAGCCGATAAACGACCTTGCGGAGAAGTACACCACGGTGCAGTCGGCGCTCGTCTCCACCGAGCGGATATATGAAGTCCTCGAGGAGACAGGCGTGGAAGATCCGCTCGCCGGCACGCACGGCGGAGATATGCGCGGCGAGGTGGAGTTCCGCGACGTGTGGTTTGCCTACACCGGCGAGGACTGGGTTCTGAAGGGCGTGAGTTTCAAACTGACGGCCGGGATGAAGGCCGCGTTCGTCGGCGCGACCGGCGTCGGCAAGAGCACGATAATAAACCTCATCTCGCGGAACTACACGGCACAGCGCGGCGAGATACTTATCGACGGCGTGCCGATAGAGCAGTGGCGGCTCCGCGACCTGCGGCGCAGAGTGTCGGTGGTGCTCCAGGACGTGTTCCTTTTCTCGGGGGACGTCCGCGAGAACATCGACATGCACTCCGGCCTTTCGGACGAGCAGATACGGCGGGCGCTCGTCACGGCCCGCGCCGACGGGTTCGCGAGCCCTGACGACGCCGTGAGCGAGCAGGGACTGAACTTCTCCTCGGGACAGCGCCAGCTTCTCAGCTTCGCACGCGGCATAGCGACCGAGCCCTCGGTGCTCGTCCTCGATGAGGCGACGAGTTCGATAGACTCTGAGACCGAACAGCTCGTCCGCGAGAGCATCGAGCGGGTGAGCTCGGGGCGGACGGCGATATTCATAGCGCACCGCCTCTCGACTGTCCGCGCGTGCGACGTGATATTCGTGCTCGTCGACGGGAACATAGCGGAGTCCGGCACGCACGACGGACTGATGGCGCTCGGCGGCGAGTACGCGCGGCTCGTCCTCGCGGACTAGCAGAAAATACCACACGGAAATTTTCCGATAAGATTTGCGTTTGAATGGCATATATGGTATAATACCGGATGTGGTGTTATACCATATATGTTTTTTGTGCCGCGATATATCTCCGCGCCGGACGGCGCCCGGAGAGGAACCCGGCAAAGTCAGAGGAATACATAATATCTGGAGGTCGCTATGTCTTTAAGCAAAAGAGTAGTATCTGTATGTCTGGCGCTTGCGCTCCTGCTCGGCGCGATGCCCGCGGCGGCGAGCGCGGCGCAGTCGAATGTCGTTTCGGTAAAGCAGCAGAGCTCCGTGACGGTCGCGGGAGGAGCGGAGCTCACCGTGAGCTCCGGCACGAACAGCTCCGGCAGTCCGCTCGAGGAGAGGATACTTTCCTACTCCCCGGGGAACGGCTCGGCAGTTATGGTGGCATACGGCTCCGGAATGCGCGGCTTCTCGTCGGCGGTGTACGTCGCGAACTGGCTCAAGGAGAACGGATACGACCCGGTCGCGGGGACGAACGGCGACTTCTATATGACCGACACCGGCCTCTCCATCGGCATTGTCGTGACCGAAGGCGTGCTCCGCTCGTCCGACGGCGGTATGCCCGCCTACGGCGTCCTAGAGGACGGGACTGCGTTTATCGGAAAGCCGTCGCTTCAGATAAGCGTTTCCAGCTCCTCCGGCGTCGTCGTCTCGAACCCGCTCAAGATGATAAACAAGACGATAAAGAACTACGGCGTGTACATACTCACCGACGACTATTCCTCCACCAGCGCCGTGAGCGACAATACGCTGTACATAAGGCTTCAGGGCGCGGAGGACGAGCTGCGCATCGGCGGCGCGGTCCACGCGACGGTGGCGGAGAAATTCTACTCCACCACCCCCGTACAGCTCATTGACGGCGAGATATACCTCTGCGCGACGGTCGAGAACGGCAACGACTCGGCGATTTCAGGCATAAATGTCGGAGACGTCGTGACTATCGACATCTCCGCCGCCGACCCGATATGGTCGGAGGCAAAGTACGCCGTCGGCGGAGGGGACATCCTCGTCGCGGACAGTACCGTGCAGAGCGGCCTTGACAACACGCGCCAGCCGCGCACGGCTATAGGCGTCCGGGCGGACGGCTCCACGGTGTTCTACACCGTGGACGGACGGCAGAACTCGTGGTCTGTCGGCATGGGCCTTACGGATCTCGCGACGCGCATGAGTGAGCTCGGGTGCGTCTCGGCTTTGAACCTCGACGGCGGCGGCTCGACCGCCATGGTGGCACAGTATCCCGGGTATGACAGCGTGAGCGCCGTCAACAAGCCCTCGGACGGGTCGCTCCGCAAGGGCGCAAACTACATATTCGTCGTGAATACCGCGCCGTTCGTCGGAGACGTGGCGGGAATGAAGTTTTACGATACATACTCGGCGCTCTCCGGCTCCGAGATAAAGCTGGATCTCAAGGCGTGGGACAGCGGCTATCATGCGGTGTCGCTTCCCTCCGGGGTCACATGGTCGGTAAGCGGGACCGACTCCCGCGTTTCGCAGGACGGAGTGTTCACGGCGGGCGAGCAGGACGGCACGGCGGTCGTGACGGCGTCTTACGGCGGCGTCAGCGCCTCGACGTCCATACCGGTCATCGGCTCGCCGGACGAGATACGGCTGTATGACGTCTCGAACGGAAATCTCCTTTCGGGTGCACTCACTCTCGCACCGTCCGCCGTGACGAATCTGCGCGCCGAGTGCCTCATAGACGGCTCGGTCGTTACAAACATCAACAACGTCGTCAAGTGGAGCTTTGAGGGCGACGCCGCGACGATAGACTCAAACGGCGCCCTCACCGCGTCCCACATCCCCGGCAGGACCGGCACGCTCAAGGTCACATGCGGCAAGACCGTGGCGCAGGTCCGCGTTACCGTCGGCGACGCGGACGTCGCGCTCGAGAGCTTTGAGGGCAGTACCGCGAATATCGAGGCGGGAGGTGCGGCGATACACGCGTCCATACAGTCCTCCGCGGCATACGTCATGCGCGGCGAGGCAAGCGGACGCGTGACCTATGACTTCGGCTCGGCCGAAGCGGCGGGCGCGAATATGCTCACCCTCCGCACGGCGTTCGAGCTTCCCTCTAACGCGCACTATCTGCGCGCGTGGGTGTACGGAGACGGGTCGGGCAACTCCCTTGTCTTTGCCGGAAAGCTTATCGACGGCACAAGCTTCACGCTTGCCCCGGTCACTCTCGACTTCAACGGATATAAGACGGTGAGCCTAGCTCTGCCGACCGGAGCCGCGGAGGTCACAAGCCTCTCGGCCTCGCTTGTCAACTCCGAGCGCAAGACCGGCACGTTCTACCTTGACCAGATAGTCGCGGGAAGGAACGCGGCCGCGTCGTCCGCCGTACCGACCCTCAGCGATGTTAAAACAGACGCCGCGATAACGCCCGGTTCGATACTTGTGACCGCGAAGCTGTCGGACGGCGGGGAAGCGGTAGATCCCTCCGGCGTCCGCGTGATGATGGACGGCGAGCGCACCGGCTTCTACTACGACGCATCGACGCTGCTCTTTGCGGCGATAGTCGCCGACCCGCAGGACGGGATGCTTCACCGCCTCACGGTCACCGTGTCCGACCCGGACGGCAACCTCACCCGTCACAGCCTCGAGTTCGGCACCGCCTCGGCAAAGAGCGTCTTCAGCGACGTCGGCGAACACTGGTCCGCTCCTTATGTCGATTATCTGTATGACAGGGGAGCGCTCGAGAAGAACTATACCGCATCGTCCGACGGGAGCATGAGCTTCCGCCCGGCCGCCGCGCTGACAAGAGTCGAGTTTGCCGTGATGATGGCAAATTACCTCGGCATCGACACCGCGCGCTATGAGTCGGCGTCCCTGCCGTATACCGACATGGATTTGATACCCGAGTATGCTCGCGGCGCAGTCGTCGCCATGTACCTGGAGGGTATAATCAACGGCAAGGGCGCGAAGGACGGCAGTCTGTTCTTCGACCCGAACGCGACCATTACCCGCGCCGAGATAATGACGATAATCGGCAGGACTCTTCCGAAGGGCTACTCCGACACGACGGTGTCGTTCAGCGACGCGTCCGCCATACCGGAGTATGCGCGCGAATACGTCTCGGTGCTTGTGAATCTCGGAATAGTCAACGGTTACAGCGACGGCACTATCCGTCCAAGCGCAAACGTCACCCGCGCCGAGGGCGCGAAGCTCCTCTACGGGCTGTATTAAAATTCGCTGGCGCGTCGGCGCGAAATGTGCTCGGGCGATAAATCGCCCTGCGCACTCCCGCGCGGTCGCCGACCGCGCGGGAACCCTTCCGATTGAAATGCTCGCCCCGAATGAATCGGGGCTCCGCGAAGTTGGCGGCTTTGCCGCCAACTTCAACCGCGCGAACCAGCGCGGGAGTGCGCTGCTTCGCTGCGCACCCTTTCGCGCCGATGCCGCCGGACAGAGCGGAGCTCTGCCGGCGGCATGCGCTGCGCTACGCAATTCCCAAACGGTCAGGAGACCGTTTGGGAGCCCTTCCGATTAAAATGCTCGGGGCGAGTGAATCGCCCCTGCGCGATGTTGCCTGCGGCAACATCAACCGCGCGAACCGGCGCGGGAAAGCGCCGCTTGCGGCGCTTCGCTTGAAACGCGTCGGCAGGGGGTGTATCGGGCGTTTCGCTTGCTTGTAATTTTTTGAAAATATCTCTTGACAGACATTGCGGGCTGTGGTATAGTTTATAGCTGTGGGGTGAAAACGCTTTCACACAGCTCCGCATTTATTCTAAAAGAAAGGGGATCGGCACGATGAGCAGGACCACAGAGCGTTTCGAGCACGGCTATAACTTCAATGACGCGGCTTGCGACAGCATTCTCCGCATATTCAGGGCTGTCTGCAATAGGGGTACTGCGCCCAAAAATGAATATCTGCCGGTCTTGGGATAGGCTTTTTCCTGTCCACGGGCCGAGCCCGTGGAAATACGACTTCAGCAAACTGCGGGCAGACGCCCGCAGTTTTTTTGTGCGTGAAAGCGAAGCGCCGGGGATGCGCGCCGTTCGGCGGCGTCCAGAGGGCAAAAGCTCCCGCGCGGAGCATATTCTTTTCGAGGCAACGCGGCCTGGGGTTGCGGCCGTTTGCACATATCTTTAGTTTGGAGGGATACTTTTGAACAATCAGCGGTTGAGAGCGCTGCTTGGTTACCTCAAGGGATTCAAGTGGCTGCTCGCTGTCGGACTGGTATTCATGGCTGTTGAGATATACCTGTCGTTTGTCAGCCCGCTTGTTATGTCGGTGACTATCGACTCGGTTCTCGACTCAAAGCCGGTGGACGTACCCGGCTACTTCCGGTGGTTCATAGACATGATAGGAGGGGAGAGCGCCCTGCGCGTGGACGCGCTCCGCAGTCTGCTCATAATGGCGGCGGCGATGATAGGCTTCCGCCTCGCGAGCGGACTGCTCACCTTCCTTCGCACCTACGTCAACAGCAAGGCGAGCGAGGGAATGATAAAGCGCCTGCGCGACCGCGTGTATTCGCACGTGCAGAGCCTCCCGTTCCGCTATCACGCCACCGTCCAGACGGGCGACCTCATCCAGCGCGCAACGAACGATATGGAGACTCTGCGCCGCTTCATAAGCGGCACGCTCCTTGAGTTCGTGAGGACGATTTGCCTCTTTGTCGTAGGTCTCATAGTCATGGCGAACCTTCACCTGCGCCTCGCGCTCATAACTCTGTCGCTCGCTCCGTTCATCGTCATAACGTCGATGATATTCTTCAAGCGGATACAGAACCTCTTTATCGAGCTTGAGAACCAGGAGTCGGACATGTACACGATAGCGCAGGAGAACCTGACGGGAACGCGCGTCGTCCGTGCGTTCGGACGCGAGCGCTTCGAGCTCGACAAGTACCTCAAATCGAACGAGGAGCTCCGCCGCCGCACGGTAAAGCTCAACAACATGTTTGCAAACCTGTGGAGCGGGCTCGACGTCGTGAGCGGCATACAGATAGCGCTCGTCGGCATCTTCGGTATCATATTCGCTGTGAAGGACCAGAGCCTTTCGGTCGGCGAGTACACGGCCTTCATGAGCTATGTGTACATATTCATCTGGCCGCTCCGCAACTTCGGACGCGTCCTCTCCGACCTCGGGCGCTCGCTCATATCCGTCGGGCGTATCGAGGAGGTGCTGAACGCAAAGCCGGAGGACGAGAACGAGAACGGCAGCACGCCTCCTCTCGGCGGCGACATCGACTTCCGGGACGTCACCTTCGGCTACGAGAAGGGGCAGAAGGTGCTCGACGGGCTCAATATGCACATCGAGGGCGGCTCGACCGTCGCGATACTCGGCGGCACCGGCTCGGGAAAGAGCACGCTCGCTCAGCTCCTCCAGCGGCTCTACGACGTGAACTCCGGTCACATCACGATAGGCGGAGAGGACATAAACAGGATGAGCAAGCACTATCTCCGCGACCACATCGGAATAGTCCTCCAGGAGCCGTTCCTCTACTCGAAGACGATAATGCAGAACATCGGCATCAAGCTCGAGACGCCCGAGCCGGAGCGCGTCTACGAGGCGGCGAAGGTCGCCGCCATCCACGACGACATAGAGTCCTTCGAGCAGGGCTACGACACCGTCGTAGGCGAGCGCGGCGTCACGCTCTCCGGCGGTCAGAAACAGCGCGTCGCGATAGCGCGCTCGCTCATCGGCGACAGCAACATACTCATCTTCGACGACTCGCTGAGCGCCGTCGACTCCAAGACCGACGCGCAGATACGCGCGGCGCTGAAGGAGCGGCGCAAGGGAACGACTACCATCATAATCTCCCATCGCATAACCACGCTCATGGAGGCGGATAAGATCTTCGTGCTGAAGGACGGCCGCATCGCCGAGGAAGGCACCCACGACGAGCTCCTGAAGCTCGGCGGGATCTACCGCCGCACCTATGACATCCAGAGTATGCAGGCGGAGGAGGTGTAAGCATGAACAGCGCTATAAAAGAAAAAGAGTACCAAAATCAAAAGATAAACTGGGGAACGTGGAGAAGGATCCTCGGCTTTGCCTCGATGAGCAAAAAGTATATATGGATAGCCGCGCTTGCGGGCGCGCTCACCGGCATACTTGACTTCTGCTCACAGCTCGTCTCGAGCTGGGCTATTGACGACTTCATCGGAGCCATGTCGATGAACGGCATCTCGCTCTACATCTTCGTCGCGGTAGGACTCCAGCTCGTGTACGCGGCGCTGACGCTTGCGTTCAGCCGCGCCTGCGGAACGCTTGAGGCAAACCTCAACGCAGATATCCGCAACGCGGAGTTCCGCAAGCTACAGACGCTGTCGTTCAGCTACTTCGACAAGACCTCGGTCGGCTACCTGCTCGCCCGCGTCACGACAGACGTGAGCCGCACGGTCGAGACTATCTCGTGGTGCTTTATCGACCTCGGCTGGGGCATAATGGCGATAATCGCGGGCCTCGTCGGAATGTTCATCATCAACTGGCGGCTCGCGCTCATACTGCTCGCGGCAATGCCGATACTCGCCGTCGTCAGCGTATTCTTCCAGAAGCGGATACTCCGTCACCAGCGCGAGACCCGCCGTCTCAATTCGATGATAACCTCCGCGATAAACGAGGGCATCATGGGCGCTCGGACGACAAAAACGCTCGTGCGCGAGGAGCTCAATAACCGCGAGTTCTTCTCGACCACCGCCGCCATGCGCGGCGCGAGCATGCGCGCCGCGATGATTTCCGCGCTCTACATGCCGGTGGCGTCGATGATAATCAGCATAGCAGTCGGAGCGGTGCTCGTCAAGGGCGGCGTGGACGTAACGAACATGGTTATCTCCATCGGTACGCTGAACCTGTTTATCAACATGGGCAACATGATGTTCGAGCCGATACGCAACTTCGCGCGCATCTTTGCGGACTTCCAGTCGTCGCAGGCGGCGGCGGAGCGCGTCATAGACGTTCTGAACGCCGAGAGCGACATCGTCGACAGCGACGAGGTCACGGCCAAGTACGGCGACCTCTTCGACCCGAAGCGCGAGAACTGGGAGGACGTGAAGGGCGAGGTCGAGTTCCGCAACGTCAGCTTCAGCTACATCGAGGGCGAACCGGTCCTCAAAAACTTCAACCTCAAGGTCCGCGCGGGCGAGAATATAGCGCTCGTCGGTGAGACAGGCTCCGGAAAGAGTACGATAGTCAACCTCGTCTGCCGCTTCTACGAGCCGCAGGAGGGCGAGATACTCATTGACGGCGTGAACATCCGCGAGCGGAGTCAGCTCTGGCTCCAGTCTCGGCTCGGATACGTCCTCCAACAACCGCACCTCTTCAGCGGGACGATACGCGACAACATCCGCTACGGCCGCCTCGACGCCTCGGACGAGGACATCGAGAACGCCGCGAAGATGGTCGGCGCGGATGAGTTCATCCGCACCCTCGAGAAGGGCTACGACACCGAGGTCGGCGAGGGTGGCGGACTGCTCTCGACCGGTCAGAAGCAGCTCATCAGCTTCGCGCGCGCCATAGTCGCCGACCCGAAGATATTCGTACTCGACGAAGCTACGAGCTCGGTCGATACCGAGAGCGAGGTCAAGATACAGAAGGCGAGCGAGACGCTCCTCCGCAACCGCACGAGCTTCATCATAGCGCACCGGCTCTCCACCGTCCGCGACGCGGACAGGATACTCGTCATAGACAACGGCGAGATGATAGAGCAGGGGAGCCACAAGGAGCTCATGGCAAAGAAGGGCTACTACTACGAGCTCTACACGAACCAGTTCAGGAGCGAGAAGGTGGCGGAAAGCGTCAAGGA
>CANPWY010000023.1 GCA_947585215.1 uncultured Clostridia bacterium | reverse complement strand
GCCGACAAGGCGAAGGAACTTTATGACGTTGTCAAAGTTGTCGAGCGGCTCGCCTATCCCCATCAGAACGATGTTCGATATCTTCTCGCCGCTCTCGCGCTCGCTGTACTGCACCTCGTCGAGCATCTCGCCCGGCGTGAGGTCGCGCACGCGTCCCCCGCGCGTGGAGGCGCAGAACGCGCACCCCATTCTGCACCCCACCTGAGTGGATATGCAGACGGTGCTGCCGTGCCTGTACCGCATGACCACGCTCTCGACGCTCGCCCCGTCGTGAAATCCCCAGAGCATCTTCACCGTCCCGTCCCGAGAGGTCTGCTTTGCAAGCACCTCGGGCGGACAGAGCCGGCAGCACGCCGAAAGCTTCTCACGGAGCGGCGCAGGGAGATTCGTCATCTCCTCAAAGCTGCGGGCGGCGCCCGCCGTCCATCGCCAAAGCTGATCCGCGCGGAAGCGCGGTTCGCCGAGCGACAGCATGAGCTCGGAGAGCTCGGTACGATCCATGCTCCTTATATCATACATCTTTTTCACCCAAAACGCAAATAAAAAATCCGTCTCTCGCGCCTTTTTCGCTCCAAAGCGACGCCCGACCGCCCGGGAAATTTCCCAATTTGCCGGGAAATCCGAAACTTTTTGTTTCGAAATCCGGATTGTTTGCAAGAAAATCGTCTACTATGTTGTCATTTTCTTCCTTACGCCATGTACATGTGCTGTATACGAGCCTGCCGCCCTTTTTTACGCACTTTGCCGCCGCCGCGAGTATTTCGCGCTGCAAACCGGGCAGCTCCGCGACGTCCTCGGGGGTCTTGTAGCGTATGTCCGGCTTTTTGCGGATTATCCCGAGACCGGAACAGGGCACGTCGCAGATAACGCGGTCGAAGGCTCCGAACCACTCGGGCGGAACCTGTCTCGCGTCCCCCGAGCGTGTCTCTATGTCGAAGCCGAGCCGCCGCGCACCGTCCGCCACAAGTTTCATCTTTGCCCCGGATATGTCGCTTGCGGTGACCCGTCCTCCCCGCACGGCCGCGCCGAAGCTCTTGCCGCCGGGCGCGGAGCAGAGGTCGAGGACGCTCATACCTTCCTTCACGCCGAGCGCTTCCCCCGCAAGCTGACTGCTCACGTCCTGGACCCAGAAAAGTCCCTCACGGAAGCTCGGAAGGCGCGCTATGTCCCCCGAGCCGGTCATGTCTATCGAACAGTCGAGCGCGCCTGGGACGGCGTCCGCGCCCTCCTCGCGGAGGCGCGCGATGAGCGCTTCCCGCGTTGTCCTGCTTGTGTTGACGCGGAGCGTCACGGCGGGCACGGTGTTGTCGGATATAAGCTCCTCCTCCGCCTTCTCAAAACCGCGGAGCGCGACGAGCTCGCGCACCATCCACTCCGGGTGCGACCAGCGTATCGAGAGTCGCCGGACGGGGTCGCTCTCCTCCACGTCAAGCGGGTGCTCGATGCGGCTCGCCGCGCGGAGCACCGCGTTGACGTACCCCGCCGAGCGGCGGTCGCGCCTGCGCATGAGTTCAACCGTCTCGCCGACGGCGGCGTGGGCGGGTATCCCGTCCGCGAAGAACAGCTGGAACGCGCCGAGCCGGAGCGCCGCGAGGACGCGCCGCTCGAGCTTTCCGAGCGGTATCTTCGAGAGCTTTTCGAGGCGGTAGTCAAGCAGTATGCGGTTCTGCACCACCCCGCCCGCGAGGAAGGTCGCGAGCGCCGCGTCCCGCTTGTCTAGTCCCGCCGCGCGTATCGCCTCCGAGAAGTGCGCGGCGTCCCACTCGTGTGTGCCGTCCCAGCGGACGAGCTCCCGGAGCGCCGTTTCCCTTGCGTTCCCGCCCATCAGCTTCTCCTGTTCCTGTTCGACGTGATGGCTATGAGCCGCAGGAGCTGTGCAAGACTCACCGCGAGCGCCGCGACGTAAGTGAGAGCGGCGGCGGTGAGCATCTTACGTGCGCCGCGAAGCTCCTCCTCGTCGAGCATACCGCTCGAGCGGAGGGTCTCCATGGCTCGGCGGGACGCGTTGAACTCCACCGGCAGAGTCACGAGCTGAAACACGACCGAGAGCGAAAAGCAGAGTATCCCCGCCGTCGCGAGCGCGGGGAAGGAGAATATGAGTCCGAGTATGACGAGCGGTATTGCGAGCGACGAGCCTATCTGCGTTATCGGGATTATCGCCGCGCGCACCTTTATCGGGAAGTATCCCGAGGAGTACTGCGCGGCGTGGCCCGCCTCGTGTGCCGCGACGCCGACAGCCGCGACCGTCGGGGCGGAGTACACCCCGTCCGACAGGCGTATCACGTTCGTCCTCGGGTCGAAGTGGTCGGTGAGCTCGCCCGCGACGCGCTCCACCCGCACTCCGTAGACGTTGTTGTACCTCAGGACGCGCTCGGCGGCGGAAGCGCCGTCCATGGCGCGGCGCACCGGCGTCTGCGAATACTTCCTGAACGTGCTCTTGACGCGCACTTGGCATATCAGCGATATGATAAGCGCCGGGACCACTAGGATGATATAGTAGATGTCGATATAGTAATATCCGAACGGCATAGCTTACCCGGAGGGGGACGCCCCTCCGACCTCCTTTTCGGGAAAACCCGATTTATTCGCCGAGCTTCGTTCCGAGCTCGACGCGGTGGCCGTTGAGCCACGCCTTCGCGCTCATTCGCTTGCCGCCGGCGGCGGCTATATCCGTGAGGACGACCGAGCCCTCCGCGCAGGCGACCTCTATTCCCTCCCGCGTCGAGACGACCGTGCCCGGCTCTCCCTCAGTATGTCCGAGCGAGGCGGCGTAGAGCTTCATCGGCGCGCCGGAATATATTGTGAATGCTCCAGGGTCGGGATTCATGGCGCGGATGAGGTCGCGCACCTCGCGCGCGGGGCGCGCGAAATCGACGCGACAGTCCTCCCGCGTTATCTGCGCGGCGTAGACCGCGCCCTCCTCCGGCTGAGGAGTGCGCGGCGCCGTGCCGTCCTCGATGGCGCGGATAGTCTTTATCAACAGCTCGCCGCCCATCTTCGCATATCTGTCGCGAAGGGTGCCGCCGGTGTCGTCCTGACTTATCGGGGTCTCCTCTCGGAAGATGACGTCTCCCGTGTCAAGTCCCTCCGCCATATACATCGTCGTGACGCCGCCGAGAGTGTCCCCCGCCTCTATAGCGCGCTGTATCGGCGCGGCTCCGCGCCATCGCGGCAGGAGCGACGCGTGCATGTTTACGGCGCCGCACCTCGGGTAGTCGAGGACTTCCTTCGGGAGTATCCTGCCGTATGCCGCGACGACGATGAGCTCCGGGTCTATTTCGCGTAACAGGTCGCCGCACTTCTTCAGGCGGGTCGGCTGAAATACCTCGACGCCGCGCTCGAGCGCGAGCGTCTTGACGGGCGGCGGCGTGAGGCGCATCTTTCTCCCCTGCGGCTTGTCCGGCTGGGTGAACACCGCGCGGACGTCCATGCCCGCGTCGAGAAGCGCGCGCAGACACTCCGCCGCTATCTCCGGCGTACCCATGAAGAGTATCCTCATCAGCGCGGCTCCTCCTCGCGCATACGCATGACCTCTTCGGTGGTGAGGTAGCGCTTGACCTTGTCGACAAAGCAGACGCCGTCGAGATGGTCTATCTCGTGGCAGAACGCGCGGGCGGTGAGACCTGTGCCGCTCACCTCAAACGGTTTGCCGTTCCTGTCCTGCGCGCGGACGGTGACGTTCATCGGCCGCTCGACGAGTCCCCATCTGCCGGGGAAGCTCAGGCACCCCTCCGCGCCCTCGTTTTTTCCGTCCGCCGCGATTATCTCGGGGTTGACGAGTTCGATTATGTTGTCGTCCGCGTCTATGACGAGCACGACGCGGCGGAGTACGCCTACCTGCGGCGCGGCGAGTCCGAGTCCCTCCGCGTCGATAAGCGTCTCGCGCATATCGTCTATCAACTCGTGCAGACGGCGGTCAAAGACCGTCACCTCTCTTGAACGCTTGCGGAGAACGGGATCTCCGTCCTCAACTATCTTGCGCAGTGCCATCTTCTTCCTGCTCCTTTCCCTGTGTATCAGATATCGTTGGGATTTATGTCTGCGAATACCGCGCACCCCTTTCTTTCGGACGCGCGGAACAGCCGTATCGCGTGGGTTATGACGAGCCGCAGCGTCTTGTCCGCCTTTCCCATGAGAGTCATTCTGTATCGGTAGCGCCCCGCCATGCGGAACACCGCCGCCTGCGTCGGCCCGAGGACCTTTGTTTCCGGCGAGTGCTCCGCCGTGAGCTCGCGCAGGAGGTCGCGCATGCGCATCGCTCCGTCGAGCGCGAGCGACTCGTCAAGCGCGCTCACCTCGACCGAGATGAGGTCGCAGAACGGCGGGTAGCCGAGCCGCTTTCTGAGCGCTATCTCCTCCGAGAAGAACCCCTCGTAGTTCTGCTCCGCCGCCGCGAGCAGCAGCGGGCTCGAGGGTGTGAAGGTCTGAAGAATCGCATGGCCGCCGTCCTCACCCCGTCCGGCTCTGCCGACGACCTGCGTTATTATCGAAAACGTACGCTCGTTTGCGCGGAAGTCATCCGCGTAGAGCGCGCTGTCCGCATTGAGAACGCCGACGAGCGTGACCTTCGGGAAGTCGAGTCCCTTCGCTATCATCTGCGTACCTAGCAGAACGTCCGCCTCGCCCGCGCGGAACTTTGCAAGTATCTCCTCGTGCGAGTGACGCGCGGAGGTGGTGTCCGAGTCCATACGGAGCACCCGCACGCCGGGGATGAGGTCTATGAGCTCCTGCTCGACCCGCTGAGTGCCCGCGCCGACGAGCTTCAGCTCGCCGCCGCACTCGGGGCACCGCTCCGGCTTCGGCTCGCTCGAGCCGCAGTAGTGGCACATCAGGCGTCCGTTCGCGGAGTGGTAGGTGTAGGCCGACGAGCAGTTGGGGCACTCGGGAGTGTACCCGCACTCGGCGCATATCACGCGCCGCGCCGCGCCTCTGCGGTTGAGGAAGAGTATCGACTGCCGTTCCTCCGCCATCCGCTCCTCTATCGCGTGTCGGAGCGCGGCGCTTATCATGCCGGGGTTTGCACGCCGCAGCTCCTCCCGCATGTCGACTATCTCAACAGACGGAAGCGGGCGCGAGGCGTACCGCTCCTTCAGCGTGACGAGTTCGTATATACCGTCCCTCGCGCGTTCGTAGCTCTCGACCGACGGCGTAGCACTGCCGAGCACGAGCAGCGCGGACGCGCTCGCGGCGCGCCTCCGCGCGACGTCGCGCGCGTGGTAGCGCGGCGTACTCTCCGACTTGTAGCTTCTCTCCTGCTCCTCGTCTATGACGATGAGGCCGAGGTTTGAGATAGGCGCGAACACCGCCGAACGCGTGCCGAGCACCACATCCGCCTCGCCCGCGCGGATGCGCTTCCACTCGTCCGCGCGCTCGCCGACGGTGAGCGCGGAGTGGAGGATAGCCACCCTGTCCCCGAAGCGCGCGCGGAAGAGGCGCATGAGCTGAGGCGTGAGCGCTATCTCCGGCGCGAGGATCATCGCGCCGCGCCCGCTCTCTATGACCTTTGCCGCAAGCTCGATATACACAAGCGTCTTTCCCGAGCCGGTGACGCCGTACAACAGCGCGGCGGCGGGCTTCCCGCCGTCCGCGAGCGCCGCGAGGCGGTCGAGTGCCGCCTGCTGCTCCTCGCTCAGTTCGGCGGGGCCGGATGGCTCCACCTGCTCAAGCTCCGGGCGCCGGTAGGTCGGCAGACGCTTCTCCTCGATGAGTCCGCTCTTCTTCATGCCCGTCACCTGCTGTTTTGTCGCGCCGGTGAAGTAGGTTATCTCGCCTAAAGCGGCCTCGCCCGCGTCGCGAAGGAAGTTCAGCACGTCGCGGCGGTACGGGTATTTGTCTCCGTTGCGCGCGATGTAGCGCCGCGCCTCCTCGTCGGTGACGGCGAGGCTGAATATTCTCACCGTCTTGTCGCCGACTACGCGGCTCGCCGCCGTCTCGCGGACTATGACGCCGCGGCTCACGAGCGCGTCGAAGTTCTTTCCTCCCGCCGCCCGCTCGCCCTTCGCGGCGCTGACGCCCTCCGCCGCAAGCTCTATCGCCGCGCGCTCCGCGTCGCTTTCCGCGAGCGCGAGCGCCGCGTCGCGGTCTAGCTCCGGCGAAAGGCGGTACTCGTCGTCGACGGAGTACCATATCCCGCTCGGAAGCATGGCCTTCACCGCGTCGTAGTAGGTGCAGAAGCACCTGTCGCGGAGCGCGAGCGCGAGGCGGATAAGCTCAGGCGTGAACACCGGCTCGCGGTCGAGCACGTGGAGGACGGGCTTGAGCTTCCGTTCCCCCACGTCATCGGTGATGTCGAGCACCATCGCCTCGGTGCGGCGGTTGCGCGTTCCGAACGGCACGAGTACCCGCGTCCCTACAGCTATCTGCTGCTCAAGTGACGCGGGTATCAGGTATGTGTATGTGTGATCGGCGGCGTACGCCGCGGCGCTGACCGCGACCTTCGCCGCCCGGACGGTCTCCTCGTACACCGTTATTCCTTGGCCGCGCTCTGGAATCCGTCGCGCAGGGTGCCGCGTGTACGTCCCTCGTTTATGTCGTTGATAGCCATCTTGACCGGCTTCTCCTCGAGCTTCTCGCCCGCCTCGTCGGCCCGTCCGGCTATCTCACGCGCGCGGCGCGCGGTGAGGTTGACGAGCATATAACGGTTGTCGACCTTCTTCAAAAGGTCCGTGATAGTGGGATAGAGCATCATATTCCTAGTCCTCCTTTGACTGATTCGATGCACTTTGCCGCCTTGAGCCTCTCGGCGGCCATTATGCTTTCTATGTCGCTTACCGCATGGGGCACGGTATCGTTTTTTACTATGTAGTCGTACTCGTCCATGTGAAGTATCTCGGCACGAGCCTTCTCCATGCGCGCCGCTATCTGCTCCTCCGTCTCGGTGCCCCGCCCGCGAAGGCGGCGCTCGAGCTCCTCAAAGCTCGGCGGCACGAGGAACACCAATACCGCGTCCGGACGCTTCCGTTTGACGTTGTTCGCGCCGTTTATCTCGATGACGAGTATCATGTCCCGCCCGGCGGCGAGCGCGGCGTCCACCGCCGCCGCCGGCGTACCGTAGGACGCCGTGGTGTACTCCGCGTACTCCAGGAACTCCCCGCGCTCTATCATCTCCGCGAAGCGCTCCCGCGTGACGAAGTAGTAGTCCTTGCCCTCCGTCTCGCCCTCGCGCGGAGCGCGGGTCGTTGCGGAGACCGAGAACGCCGTCTCGGGATGCAGGCGCAGCAACTCGCGCACGACGGTGTCCTTTCCCGTCCCGCTCGGCGCGGAGACGACGTAGAGGGTGCCCTTACGATCACTCATCCTCCTCCGCCTCCTCGTCTCCGCCGCTCGTGACGCGGCCAGCTATCGTCTCCGGCTGTATCGCGGAGAGGACGATGTGGTCCGAGTCGGTTATCAGCACCGCGCGGCTCTTGCGGCCGTAGGTCGCGTCGATAAGCATGCCGCGCTCCCGCGCGTCCTGAACCATCCGCTTTATCGGCGCGGAATCCGGGCTCACTATCGCCACGAGCCGCGCCGCCGAGACCATGTTCCCGAAACCTATGTTTATGAGCTTCATCCGTTGAACTACCTTTCTGTTGAAAAACACGCCCAAAGCGTACTATTTTACTCTATGTTCTGTACCTGTTCGCGTATCTTCTCGATCTCACTCTTCAACGCTTCCCCAAAATGTTCCTTGAACATTTTGGGGACCCCTTTGATTCCAATGCTCGGCGGAAATGAATTCCGCCTGCGCGAATTTGCCGGCTCCGCCGGCAAATTCACCGCCGGAACCGCGGCGGAGGTCGCCGCACTACTCTATGTTCTGTACCTGCTCCCTTATCTTTTCGATCTCACTTTTCAGGGCTACGACTTCGCGCGCGATGTCGAGGTCGTTTGCCTTCGAGCCTATCGTGTTCGCCTCGCGGTTGAACTCCTGAATGAGAAAGTCGAGCTTCCGTCCGACAGCGCCGCCCTCCGCGAGCAGCTTGCGGAGCTCCGCTATGTGACTGCGGAGGCGCACCGTCTCCTCGTCGACGGCGACCTTGTCGGCGTATATCGCCGCCTCGGTGACGATCCGTCCCTCGTCCGCGCTCGCGCCGAGCTTTTCGAGCGTGTCGTGAAGCCGCGCGAGCAATTTGTCAAAGTATCCCGCGACGCACTCCTTCGAGCGCTCCTCTATGCGTCCGACCGCCTGCTCTATCGTGTCCGCGCGCGAGAGTATGTCCTGCGTGAGGCGTTCGCCCTCCGCGCGGCTCATCGAAAGGAAGCTCTCCGCCGCCGCGTCGAGCGCCGAGAGGACGCCCGCCATCAGCTCGTCCCCGTCCGGCTCGTCCGCCTCGACCGAAAGCACGCCCTCGAGGCGTGAGAACGCCACAAGGTCGAGGTTTACGGCAAAGCCCGGCAGAGGCTTCGCCGCCATCCGCTTCAGCTCGTCCAGCGCCTGCATGTACTTTTCCGCGGCCGCCGTATTCACCTTTATCTCCGGCGCGGAGCCCGGCTGTTTCTCGACGGTGACGAACACATCCGTCTTTCCGCGCGACACGTTCTGCGCGAGGCGGCTCTTTATCGCGTCCTCCATGTAGACGTACATGCGCGGGAGGCGCACGTTGCAGTCGAAATAGCGGTGGTTGACGGAGCGCATCTCGACGGTTATGTCGCACCCTGCGGCGCTCGCCGTCCCGCGGCCGTAGCCGGTCATGCTCCTTATCATAGTCTATCCTCTCCTCTTTATATACTTTCCGAATCTGGATATAAACAGCGCGATGAGTCCCGAAAATCCCAGGTCGTATATCACGAACGCGGCGTTTCCCGCGAGGTACACCGTCCACACCGCCCAGTCGACGGCAAGGAAGTCAAAAAGCACCGTCCTTGCCGCGAGCAGGAGCACCGTGAGAAGCACGTTGAACACCGCGAGCTTTACCGCCCACTCGAGCGGCCTTGGGTGCAGGCGCTCCGCGAGGCTCTTTACCATCGGGTAGTGCCCGAAGACCGCCGCGTACACCAACGCCGCGCCCTTCGACGGCACGAGCAGGAGCGAGAGCGCCGCCGTCACCGCATACACGGCAAACCCGGCGGGCAGTCCCGCCGTCAGCACTGCCGCCGCCGGGAGCAGTCCCGCGGCGGCGACGAGCGCGAGCCGCGCCGTCGGTACCGTCCCCGCGAGGTACATCAGCACCGTTCCGAGCGCCGCGAGCACGGCGCAGAGCGCCGCGTCCCGCGCGGAAAACACGTTTTTCTTCTCCCCCGCCATACTAGCAGCAGCGTATCAGGTCGCCGCCCATGCACTCACAGCAGGTGTCCGCGCAGAGCAGGTCGCCGCAGAGACCGCATCCCGTGAGCCCACCGCCGGCCGCGGTTGTGCCCCGGTACATCCCGCCTCCGCGCTGGAGCATCGCGAGCGCCTGACGGTATTCCATGTTGTTCGGGTCCATGTTGACGGCCGTGGCGATATTGCGCATCGCCTCGTCATACATGCCCTTCTGGCGGCAGACTATGCCGTAGAGGAAGTACCACTCCGCGTTCCTGTCCGGAACGGAGTTCAGCAGCACCTCCGCCTGCGAGAGGTTCCCCGCCTGTATATACTGGCGTATGCGGGTGTAGACGCTGCTCTGCGCGCCGTACCCGCCGCCCCCGCCGTAGTTCGGAGAGGACTGGCTGCCTCCTCCGTAGGAGGTGCCGTTCTGGCGCATCTTCGTTATCTCGTCATACGCCTCATTTATCTGCTTCATCTTCTCCTCGGCGAGGTCGCCGAGGGGATTGTCGGCATAGTTGTCCGGATGATACTTGCGGGCGAGATCGCGGTACGCCCGCTTGACCTCCTCGTCCGAGGCCGAGGGATCCACTCCCAGTATCTTATAGGGGTCGTTCATCTCAACAGCTCCTTAATCCAACCTATAAAGTCCTTTTGGACTTCTTTGCCTTCCATCTGCCCGCGAGGACTTCATCCGTCACGGCGTAGAGGCCGAGACGAAGCGTGTTCTCAACGAGCGCCGCCTCGCGTCCGAGGTCCAGCTCCCGCGCCGCCTCCCATGCGGCGTCGAGCGAGAACGCGAGCGTTCCCTCGATGTGCGCCCTCGTCTCCCCGTCCGGCGGACCGGTGAGGCCGAAGCGCTCCGCCACGGGATTGTAGCGGCAGGCGGCGATATCCTCCTCGAGGTCGTCGCACGCGTCGACGATGTATATCCATCTGCCGATGTGGTAGAACATCCGCGCCGTCCGCTCGCCCGCAAGCTCCTCGCCCGCGGCAGAGAGTATCCGCGCGAACGCGTCCGCCGGGTAGTCTATCGAACTGCACCGCTCGCCCTCGAGCTTTTCGAGCGCCGTGAGCGCTTCGTCCACCTTCAGACTGAGCTCGGGGCGGAAGCGTCTCGCCTTCCGGTAGTACGGCGTGAGGAGCAGGCGCAGGAAGCGCGCGCCGAGACCTCGGAAGAATCCGGAGTCGTGCACCTCGTCATCAAGCTTCTTATAACCGAGAAGCACGGTGAGGTCGGCGGCAAGTTCCATGCCGTTCCCCCGGCAGAGGATGCACTTCTTGCGGAAGGGGCTCGCGGCACAGCGCCGGAACTCCGGCACAGCCGATTCGTCCAGCCCGTCCGCGACTGCGGCGTAGAACGCGAGGTCGTAACTCAGCAGGAACCGCGCGCCGAAGCCGTACCGTCGGCTCAGCATGTGGCAGAGCCCGCAGTAGACCGCTCGGAACCGCTCGAACTCGGAGACCTTCAGCTCTCCCTTCAGCGGACGCACATACCCGAACATTCCGAACCTCCCGCTCCGCAGAAGCCGCGCATCCAGCCCGGCGTACGGAAAATAACGAGTCTATAATAGCCTCATCTTATATTTTACTACAAAAGCACCCCAAAGCGCAAGCTTTTGGGGTGCTTAAACGAAAAATTTACAGTTTGTTCATCATGAGGCTCGGGCGGGGTCACTCGCCCGCCTCATCCTCCGGCACAAGCTTCACCGAAATGCTGTACTCGCCGAGCACTCCGACGTCCGGGAAGCCGTCCACATAGACGTCCGCGTCGACGGTGTAGCGTCCGCTCTCGGTTATGCCCGTGCCGCGCAGGTCGGCCACGACCCGCAGGTTGATAGGCTCTATCCCGTCAAGGTCCTCCGCTCTGCCGCGCAGAGTGATGCTCCGCTCGTTTGTGATGACGTTTACGGCGAGGCCTTCCGGCTGGTTTATCGCGACGATGTTGTCACAGACTATCGACTTCACCGAAAGTCCCTCAAGAGTCACCGAGACACTGCACTCCTCCTCGCCGGAGAGGCTCTCCACGCCGTTCGGCAGGCTTATCGGGAAGGTGAACTCCGCCGTGCCGAGCACGTCCGCAAGGTCTATGGAGCCGACATCGATCGAGTTGAGCGCGTCCACTATCGAGGGCTCGCCCGCGACCTCTATCTCGGCGGGCTCTATCGTCCACTTCGCGTCCGTCTCGACGGCGCCCGCGCCGCCCACTATCCTTATCGAGAGCGGCAGGGTCTTCATCTTCTGGACGGGCATGGTCACGCTGACCGTCTCGTAATTGACGTTCAGCTCCTCGGACTCGACAAGCCCTCCGTCGTCGGTATAGAGCGAATAGCCGACGTCTGCGGTGATGGTGCTGTCAACATTCTGCCTCGTCCAGACCGCCTCGGCGTAGCCGATGCCGCTCACGAGCTCACGCGGCCCGGTGACGAGTATCGACGCGGGCTCTATCACGGGTGTCTTTGTGATGAAGCCCTCGGAGACGCTTCCGTCGTTGCGGAGGCGCACCTCCACGGCGGTGGTTATCACGTTCTCGAGTGTGACATTGAGATAGTACGGGGACTGGTCGAGCAGTGTCACATCCTCGTCGGGAATGGTGACGGTGTAGTTCACCTGCTTTGTTCCGGCGCTGTTGTAGCGGCTGAGGTCCGCCTCGACCGTTATCGACTCCTTGTGGGTGTTCAGCTCCGCAATGTCCCGGATGCTTCCCATGACCGTCAGGTCGACGGTGGCGTGCTTCTCGGAGGTCATCATAAGGTCGTAGTCCTCATAGATCTCATCCACGCCGATAAATGTGACCGGAACGCCGCTTATGACGTCCTCCTTCTGCGGGTTTTCAACGCCGACGACGTATATCCACAGCAGCACGGAGGCGACAAAAGCGATCAAAATATAGAGGATCCTAGTTCTCCCTGCCATTTTTCTTCCCCTTTATCTGCTGCATCACTTTCTTGACGCCCTTCTGCGGAGCCTCCGGCTCGCTCGGGATGAGCTCGCGGCGGAGCAGTGCCGCAAGCGTCTCGGTATTCAGGTGGCGCTTGAGCATGCCGCCAGTCGCCACGGATATGGCGCCGGTCTCCTCGCTGACTATTACCACGACGGCGTCGCTCACCTCGCTCATGCCGACGCCCGCGCGGTGGCGCATGCCGAGGTCCGGGCTGAGGTTGTTGTTGGTGGTGAGTGGAAGCATACATCCCGCCGCACAGAGGCGGTCGTCCCGAATTATGACCGCGCCGTCATGCAGAGCGGCCTTCGGGAAGAAGATGTTCTTTATGAGCATGCTCGACACGGCGGCGTCCACCACGGTGCCGGTCTTTATCACGTCCTCGAGCAGCATCGAGCGCTCGAAGACGAGGAGCACGCCTATCTTCTGCTGTGAGAGCGTGTTGCAGGCGCTGACGACCTGGGCAATGACTGCCTCGGTGTCCCGCGCGACGCGCTCGTCGTTCTTTGAAAAGAGATTTGAGAGCTTGCTGCTGCCGACCGTCTCTAGCATCTTGCGGAGCTCCGGCTGGAAGAGCACGAGCAGAGCGATTATTCCGAGCTGGAGGGTGTTCGAGAGGATAAAGGTCAGCACGTCAAGCTCGAGGAGCGCGGCTATGGCGAGCATAACGACAAGCAGCGCGATACCCTTGAGTATCTGCGCCGCCGGCGTCTTGCGTATCAGGACCAGTAGCTTGTAGATGACAAACGTCATCACCAGAACGTCTACGACGTCCGTCCAGCTTATGAGCTGGAGGTAGTTCACGACGTTTGAAAGCGCCTCACGAATCAGTTCCATAACCGCTCCATTGCTCTTTATAAGACATATTCTGCCGTATTGATTTTACCACACCCGCCCTGAATGTTAAATAGGCATTTAGAGAATTTACGAATTTGTAACAATTTTGTAATATTTAGGCAAGCCGTCCGGGACACCTGCTCACGCGAACTTGAACTCAGCGAGATTCACACTGTCTCCGAGCACTATACTGACGTCTCCCCTGCCGCTCACCGGCTCCACCGGGACCGTCGCCGCAGTGAACCCGTCCTCGCCGGAGGTTGCGGGCACCGTTCCGCTGCCTATCTCCCGGCCGAGGGCGAATATCCTCACCGTCTCGCTCTTTCCCTGCGTGGAGCAGTGCAGTTCGATCGAAGTCTCTCCGCACAGCTCCGCATCCCGGAACGTGAGAGCGCCACCGTGCATGTAGTTCCTTCCGAGCGACCGCGAGAAGCGCATCTCGCTTCCCTCCTTCGAGTCAAAGTTGACGGCGGGCGTCGCGCGGCCCAGGTCACGCGGAGGTATTACCTCTCCCTCGACCTTCACCGTGCCGCGAAGGCGTATGTCTTCGCTCGAAGCTCCAATCATGAACTCGTATTCTCCGCTCTCCACGCAGAATTTGTCCCGCGTGACGTCGTAGAACCGCAGTTCCTTGTCCGGTACGAGCTTTTCGATGCGTACAGTTTCTCCCTGCTTTATCTCCACGCGCTCAAAAGCGCAGAGCTGACGCCTCGGGCGCTTCACGCGCGGACTCACCGCACGGAAGTACACCTGCGCCACCTCGGCGCCGTCCGCGCCGCCCGTGTTCTTCACGTCAAAGGACACCCTTGTGCCGCCCTCTGTCCGCTCGAGCGTGAGGTTTGAATACTCGAAGCGCGTATAGCTGAGCCCGTAGCCGAACGGGTACAGCGGACGGCCCTCGTAGTAGAGGTAGGTGGCTCCGTTCGTTATGATGTCATAGTCGTTTATCGGCGGGAGCTCGTCCTCGCTTGTGTACCAAGTCTGGGCGAGCCGTCCCGCAGGATTGAACTCTCCGAGCACGACCTCCGCGAATGCCCGTCCGAGCTCCGGGCCGGCATGCGTCGTATAGAGCGCGGCGCGGGCGGCGGCCTCCTCCGCCTGTACGGCGTCGGGGTAGCTCGACACGATGGCAAGCAGGATGTTACGATTTGCTTCCGCCGCCGCGCGGACAAGCCCGCTCTGGTGCGGCGGGAGACTGAGTGTCGTGCGGTCAAAGCACTCGCGCGCCACTATCATCGGTTGGTTGCCGACGCAGACTATCACAATGTCCGCCTCAGCCGCGAGCTTCCGTGCGCGCTCGATGCCGGAGGAGACGGTCTCCTCGTCAAAGAGCGTCGCGGGCGACGGGTTCTTCGACGCCGGTATCTGCGTGAGCGCGCCGTTCCCGTCCACACCGAGGACGGTGTCCTCGAAGTATGTGACGTAGCGCTTGCCGCCCTCGCAGTCCTTCGGACGGAGTATCTCGCAGTTGAACCAGCGGTAGGCGGTGTCCGAGTCGGCGCGCATAGTCTCGGTGGTGAAGAACTTCCTGCTTGCCTTCACGGTGTAGGTCACTTCTCCGCCCCAGTTGGCCTTGATGAACGTGGTGGACGCGTCCGCACTTTCCCCGTCCGCCGTGATATTTCCCTCCGCGTCCGCACGGAGCAGCCTCCCGGTGAGGCGGCTACGTATGGCGACGTGGTCGTGGCAGTCATCAAAGAGAACACTTTCCGCGCCGAAGCGCTCCTTCAGTCCCTCAACTATCGTCACGTCGTAACTCGAGAAGCCGGTGTACCAGTCCATGTAGTTCGTCCCGGCGACGTCGCCGAGGACGGCTATCTTCACGCCGGGCTTCAGCGGGAGCATCCCGTCGTTTTTCAGCAGCACGAACTGCTCGAGCGCCGCGCGGTGGTTTACCCGGCGGTGCTCCGCGCCGTCAAGGAGCGACGGGTCGGGCGAGGCAAACGGCACGCTCTCCGGCGGGTCGAACTCACCGAGCGCAAACCGTGCGGAGAGACTGCACATGAGCGCGCGGTCGATATCCTCCTCGAGTATCAGTCCCTGCGCGAGCGCCTCGTAGGCCGCCTCGCGTACGACCTCGCCGTTGTCGGTCATGATATCGGTGCCGGCCTTCAGCGCGAGCGCAAGCGTCTCCGCGTGCGACTTGGTGTAGTGGTGGCTGTCGACCGTTTGCGTAAAGTCGCCGCCGTCGGTGACGACAAAGCCGAGCCCCCACCTGTCCTTCACGACGTTCCGTATGTCCGGGTTCAGCATTCCCGGAACGCCGTTCAGCTCGTTGTAGCAGGCCATCATAGAGTCCGCGCCGCCCTCCTCTATGGCGCGGCGGAAGAACTCGTGATAGTATTCGTTCTTTGTGCGCGGGTCGATATTGGAATTGCTCGACAGCCGCTCGCGCTCATTGTTGTTGGCGTAGAAGTGCTTGAGCGTGGGGATCGTCATGCGGACGTCGCGGGAGCTCTTGCGCTCCTCCGCACCCTCCGGGAAGGCCATTCCCTTCGTGTAGGCCTTCGTCATCTCGCCGGTGAGAAACGGGTCCTCGCCGTAGCTCTCCTCGTTGCGTCCCCAGCGGGGGTCGCGGCAGGCATCGACGGTCGGCCCCCAGAGCATGAGATGTCCGCGCGTGTCGCGCGCGTGGATGATGCGCGCCTCAACGCCGGCTATCCGCCCGAGCTTCTTCATAAGCTCGGGGTCGAACATCCCCGCCATGCCTATCGGCTGTGGCAGGACGGTCGTGGTGAGCTTCGGGTCGCGCGAGACGTAGCCGCGCGCGACCTCTCCCCCGATGTGCCACTCGCCGACGCCGAGGCGCGGCACGGCATGCTGCCACGTCGAGAGCATGTTCACCTTTTCGTCAAGGGTGAGACGCGCCACGAGGTCGCGCACCCTCTCCTCGCGGCTGAGCGCGGTGTCTCTGAACGGATAATTCATCTTTTGCACCTCCCATGAGTTAAGGACTTCGGTTTATCTCACTCCGCCGGCATCCAGACTCGCATCTGGTTTACGCCGCGGTTTGCCCAGGTGTAGTACGGCACGGCGCGCGCCGTCACCGGCGTCCTCTCCGGCTCCTCCGAGGTGTAGAGCGCGCCGGGGTCCGCCGTGCGGAGCGCCTCGGCGGATATCACCGCCGTGCCGCCGAGCATATTCGGGTCGAACTTCTCCGCGCGGAGGCGTCCCCCGCGCCGGAGCGAGAGTGACAGCACGTCGCCGCCGTTATCCGCTCCCTCGAAGCAGTAGACGAGCGGTCCGCGCTCGACGGCAATTTTTCCCGAGAGCGCCGGGACCTTCGGCGAGGCGTAGACGTACCTCGGAGCGTCGTCGAGCGTGACGGTTATCCTGTCGCCGTCCTCCGCGTCGATGTAGACGTATCCCTTCTCCGGCTCGCAGACGTACTCCTGTCCGTTGAGCTCCACCGTGAACTTATTCCGGCTCCAGCCGGGTATCCTTACCGCTATCCTGCCGCCGCTTCGGACGTCATAGCGCACCTCGAAGCCGTAGGGGTAGCCGGTCGAGCACTCGAGCGATACACCGTTTGCAAATTCGACCTCTCCCGCGAGGAACATATTGCAGAACGCGGTGTCGTGCGTCTCGCCGTAGGCGTACTTTCCCAGTGACGCTATGAGCCGCGCCGCGTTCGGCGGACAGCACGCACAGGCAAACCATCCCGGCCGCTCGCAGAGGACGTGCCGCTCGGTCGCTGCCGCGCCGCTTATTCCGGGCACGCACTCGAGCGGGTTGACGTAGAAGAATCTCTTTCCGTCAAGCGACATCCCCGCAAGGACGGTGTTGTAGAAGGCGCGCTCCATCACGTCGGCATACTCGCCGTCGTGCTCGCGTTCGAGCATACGCATGGCAAAGAAGATGAGACCGACAGAGGCGCAGGTCTCGGCGTATGCGGTGTCGCTCGGGAGGTCGTAGTCGACGGTGAACGCCTCTCCGTGGACGGTCGAGCCGACGCCGCCGGTGACGTACATCCTCTTTTGCGTGACGCTCTCCCAGAGACGGCGGCAGGCGGCGGAAAGCTCCGCATCGCCTGTCTCGGCGGCGACGTCCGCCATGCCGCTGTAGAGGTACATCGCGCGGACGGCGTGACCCACCGCGTCCTGCTGTTCGCGCACCGGCGCGTGGGACTGCTGGTACTCGCGGTCGGAGGCGTCGTTTCCCCAGACCTCCCAATCGCGCTCCCGGGCCTCGCGCTCAAAGTAGTACGGCTCGCGTCCGCGTACGTCGACAAAGTGCTTCGCGAGCTCGAGGAGCTTCCGCTCCTCCGTCGCGCGGTACATCCGCACGAGCGCGAGCTCCACCTCCGGGTGGCCGGAGTATCCGTCGCGCCCCTCCTCGACAAAGTGCCGGTAGATGTGCAGGGCGCACTTTGTCATGACGTCGAGGAGCTTTCGCTTGCCGGTGGCCTCGAAGTACGCGGCGGCGGCCTCCATCATGTGCCCCATGCAGTAGAGCTCGTGCGCCTCGAGGAGGTCGGTCCAGCGCTTCTCGCGGTCCTTTATCGTAAATCGCGTGTCGAGGTATCCGTCCTCGTCCTGCGCCGCCGCTATGACGTCGATAAATGCGTCTGCCTCGCGCTCGAGCTCGTCCGACGGAAAGACCGCGAGCGAGTACGCCGCCGCCTCGAGCCACTTCGCGGCGTCGCTGTCCTGAAAGACCATGCCCCGGAAGCCGTCGCCCGTGTCCTCGCCGCGGAGCGCCCTCCCGGCGTTGATGAAGTTCTTTATCGCGTGGCTCTCCTCCGCGCCGGGTACGGCGTCGCGGAGTATGTCGTACTGGTAGGGTATGACGGTGTCCGCCACGAGCCTCTGGTACTTCTCCGCAAACCCCGCCGGGCGATACGACGAAATATGTATCTGTCTCATCCGTTTCTCCTCCGCGGAAAGCGCTTATCTGTGCTGCATCGAGAGCCATTCGAGCAGGCTCACTTCTTTTCCGTCCGCCGTGACCGGCTTACCGTCGTAGTCCAGGCGGCAGTCGTCGTTGAACACCGGTATCCACGCGAAGTGGCCGAGGTACTCGAACGGCTTGCCGTCCGGCCCCTTAAATCCCTCATGGATGTCCTCAATCTTCGGCCAGAAGGTGAAGTGTACGTTCTTCGCCCCGGCGGCGACAAGGCGCTTGTAGGTCGCCTCGACGGTCGTCTCCGGCTTCACGACGGGGTCGTTCTTCGCATGGGTGAACCATATGGGAAGATGCACTATCTTTGCAAGCGCCCCGTCGGTTATCGTTCCGTCGTAGAGCGCTTCGCAGACCGGGAAAGCGGCGGCGAAGAAGTCCGGATAGTCGAGGATCATCCGCATCGTCATAAAGCCGCCGTTGCTGTCGCCGCCGATGTATATGCGGCGGCGGTCAACACCCGGGTTCTTTTCGACGAACTCGTCTATGCACGCCTTCAGCGCCTCGACATACATGCTTTTTCCCGACTGTCCGTACTGCCCGGAGCCGTCGTTCATCCAGAATGTCTTCGTCTGCGGCACGAGAATATAGGCGCCGCCGAAAAACTTCTGTATTTTCTCTCCGGCGAATGCCGTCACCTTGTTTGCGGTATAGGCTATCGTCGCGTCGACGCCGCCCTCGCCCGCGCCGTGGAGCCATATTATCAGCGGATGCTTCTCCCCCGGCGTCTGCGGCACGAAATAGCCGTAGTTCAGCGGCTCGGGCTCGTAGGACGAGGTCGAGTTGAGGAAGCCCTCCGCATCGGGACAGGAGTCTCCGAGGGAATAGTCCCAGCAGAGCCCGCCGAGAGTCCCGGCGTCCGACTCGAGCTTTGCTGTCTGCGTGACGGTGTAGCGCATCTTCACATAGACGTTGAGGCCGTTCGGCGCGGATATGCGGCTCGAGAGCTGC
>CANPWY010000022.1 GCA_947585215.1 uncultured Clostridia bacterium | reverse complement strand
GCGGGCGGCAAGGAGCGCCGCACCACCGTCATCATGCCGATGCTCTACGAGGGCAGGCAGCACCGCCGCTCCGGGCGTGAGAGTCTCGACTGCGCGTCGATGCTCCAGGAGCTCGTGGGTCTCGGCGTGAACAACATCATCACCTGCGACGCGCACGATGCGCGCGTCGCGAACGCCATCCCCGGCCACGGCTTCGACAACCTCAACCCCGCTTATCAGGTCCTCAAGGCCATCAAACGCGACTTCCCCGATTTTGACTTCGGCAACACAGCCATCATCGCCCCGGACGAGGGCGCGCTCAACCGCTCGATGTTCTACTCGGCGGTGCTCGGCGTGGACCTCGGCATGTTCTACAAGCGCCGCGATTACTCCCGCATCGTCGACGGACGCAACCCGATAATCGCCCACGAGTTCCTCGGCAACGACCTCAAGGGCAAGAACGCCATAGTTATAGACGACATGATCTCCTCCGGCGACTCGATGATAGACATCACCGAGCAGTTAAAGGAGCGCGGCGTGAACAAAATACTTATCTTCACCTCGTTCGGCCTCTTCTCGAGCGGCCTCGACAGGTTCGACCGCGCGCACGCGCAGGGTCTCTTCGACAAGGTGTACACCACGAACCTGATCTATCAGCGCCCCGAGCTGTTCACGCGCGAGTGGTACTCCTCGGTCGAGATGAGCAAGCTCATCGCCTACGTCATAGACACGCTGAACTGCGACCGCTCGATAAGCGGACTTCTCGACCCCACCGAGAAGATAAACGCACTGATGAAGAGATGACGGCTCACAAGTTCTTTGCCTACATCAGCCGCATGAAGTTTGTCATGCGGTGGGGGCTCATGCGCAACTCGCTTTCGGACAACCTCGCCGAGCACTCGTATATGACGGCGGTGCTCGCGCACGCGCTCGGCGTGATACGCCGGGAGGTCTTCGGCGAGGAGTGCGACGCGAACCTTCTCGCCGCCGCCGCGCTCTATCACGACTCGAGTGAGCTCCTCACGGGCGACCTTCCCACACCGATAAAGTACTCGGACAAGACTCTCACCGAGCGCTACAAGGCAATGGAGCGCTCGTCCGCCGAGCGGCTCGCGGAGTATCTTCCGCCCGAGATGGCGAAGGTCTACCGCCCCCTGCTCACGGAGGACCTTCCGCCGAGGGAGCTCGAGCTCCTGAAGGCGGCGGACAAGCTCGCGGCGCACATCAAGTGCATCGAGGAGCTTCGCACCGGCAACAACGAGTTCCGCCGCGCGGAGACTCAGACCCGCGCCGCGCTCGACGCGCTCGGGCTGAAGGAGGTCGACTACTTCCGTGAACACTTCCTCGGCTCGTTTGAGCTTTCGCTTCACGAGCTGGGGTGAACGCCGCGCGGCAGGACGCGCACGGTTCATAAAATTCGACATTCGCTGCAAAACGGCACCCCGCCCGCAGATCATCTGCGGGCGGGGTTTTGTGATGTTTTGGCGGGACGAGCTCATCTTCAAAAACTGCTGCGCTGTCGAATATTTTCTCTTGACAAGTGCGCCGCAACTGTATATACTGTTTATATACAGTTAGTCACACCGAGGTGATGCAGTTTGAACCTTATCATCGACAATCGGAGCGGGACCGCCATCTACGACCAGATATATTCCCAGATAAAGTCGCAGATAATCAGCGGCGAGCTCCAAACCGACGAACCTCTCCCCTCGATACGCGGCCTCGCGAAGGATCTGCGTATCAGTGTTATCACAACGAAGCGCGCATACGACGAGCTCGAGCGCGAGGGGTTCATCTACACCGTCGCGGGAAAGGGCAGTTTCGTCGCACCGAAGAACGTCGAGCTGCTGCGCGAGGAAAATCTGCGGGAGATCGAGCGGCACATCGGTGAGATCGCGCGGCTCGCGGCGTCCTGTGGGCTACGGCGCGAGGACGTCGTCGAAATGATCGGGCTTATTTGGGAGGGAGAACAATGAATGCTCTCGAGATAAAGGATCTGCAAAAGAACTACGGCGACTTTACGCTGTATCCGCTCGACCTTGTACTCCCGAGCGGGTGCGTGATGGGGCTCGTCGGTGAAAACGGCGCGGGCAAGAGCACGACCATCCGGCTAATACTCGGCGCCGCCGCGCGGGACGGCGGCAGTGTGTCGATACTCGGCACCGACAGCCGGGAGTGTCTCCCCCTTGCCAAGGACGACATCGGCGTCGTCCTTGACGAGGCGGGCATACCCGAGTGCCTGAACGCGGCGCAGATCGGGCGCGTGATGCGCCAGATATTCAGCCGGTGGGACGACGCCGAGTATGCGCGTCTCACCGAGAAGCTTTCCCTGCCCGGGAAGACGCCGTTCCACAAGCTCTCGCGCGGCATGAAGAAAAAGCTAGCGCTTGCCGTCGCGATGTCGCACGGCGCCAAACTGCTGATACTCGACGAGCCGACAGACGGTCTCGACCCGCTCGCGCGCGACGAGCTTACGGAGCTTCTGCTCGACTTTACGCGTGACGAAAACCATTCGGTGCTCATTTCCTCGCACATACTCAGCGACCTTGAAAAGATATGCGACTACGTCGCTTTCCTGCATCGCGGGAGACTGCTTCTCTGTGAGGAGAAGGACAGGATAGGCGAGATCTTCGGCGTCGTGCATCTCACGCGGGAGGAGTTTGCGGCGCTGCCGTGCTCCGTCGCCGTCGCGGGCTCGCGGGACACCGGGTACGGCGTCGAGGCCGTGGTGCGCCGTGACACGCTTCCGCGCGGTATCGCCGTGTCCCCCGTGGACCTCGAACAGCTCTTTATTTACATGGCAAAGGAGGAAAACGTCCATGAGCGGACTTATTCTTAAAGACATATACCGGCTTTTTCTGAGCTACCGTCTGCCGCTCGCGGCGATGGCACTGCTCACGGTGCTGAGCGCGCTCATGCCTGATCCGTCGTTCTTTATCATCTTTCTCTGTGTGCAGGGCGCGGTCCTGCCGGTCTCGCTCTTCTCCTACGACGAAAAGGACAGATGGTGCGGGTACCTCGGCGCTCTGCCGGTCTCGAAGACGCAGTATGTCTGGGCAAAGTATCTCGTCGGCGCGCTGGCGGTCGCGGTGTGCGCCGTCCTCGTTCTCGCGGCTCAGACCGCGAGAATGCTCGTGCTGATGCAGCTCGACCTTGATGCTCTTCTCGGCCTTGCAGAGTTCTTCTTCATCGTCGGACTGACGCTCCCGGCGCTGATGTTCCCGTTCATGTTCCGTCTCGGGAGTGAGAAGGGACGCATTGCGTTCATACTGATAATCGTGGCGGCGTGTGCCCTTGCGGCGGTCCTCCTGCCCGACGGGACGGTATCGCTCCCGCACTCGGCGGCGCTCGTCGTCCCTCTCGCCGCGGTTCTCTACCTCGCCTCCGGTATACTCTCGGCGGCGCTGTACGAGCGGCGCGAGACCTGAGCGGAGCCGTCCAATGCTGTGCCGGAGCAGAATAATGTTGACAAATTCGGCGAAATGTGCTATTTTTATTATATGAGTTACACAAAGTTCAGCCGAATTTGCTTTGCAGAGCAGGAGGTTTTCCGTCCGACGCGGAGGTGATACCCCATGATGAAAAGGCGTTTTGTCATCGGTCTTGCGGTGGTCGTCGTGATTTCGAGCTTGCTTCTTGCCGCCGTCCTGCGCCGCGACGCGGCGGAAACGAGCGGCTTTGGGCAGGTTCCCGAAATATGCTTCTTTGACGCCGAGCCAGAGCTTACGGCCGTATCCTCCGCGGAGGGCGATACCGACAGACTGCTTCCCCTGAGCTATGAAAGTCCTTCGGACGTCGGCATTTACGTCACAAATGTGCGCTTTTCCCTTGCCGACGGAAAAACATACCAGGCCGGATCGCGCCGCTATCCCGGCAGCTTGCCCGCGCAGGAGAACGAGTTCGGATATATCGAGAAGCGTTCGGACGGCGGCGGGTGGGAATATTACTCCGAGCTCTCCTACCTCACCTCCGACGTCGGAGGCAGCGCCGTTCCGGTCTTCCGCGAAACCATGCCCGCGTGTTTGCCGAGCTATGACCCGGGCGAGTACCGCGTGACCTACTACTTCCGCGAGATTCGGGGGCAGTCGGCCGTGGGCGACGAGCTGTATTCCGTTTCGCACACCTACTCTGTCCCGGAGGCGAGCGGATCTCCGTGCGACGTGCTTGGCGTAAAGGCGACGCTCGGCGGCTTCGTTCCCTCCGATTGGAGGGACGGACGCGTGACGCTGATGCTTCGCGGCAACGGCAGCGACGCGCCGTGGCTCGACACCGGAAGCATCGTCTGGGAGCGAAAGAACGCTTCCGGGCGCTGGGAGGATGTTCCGAACGAAGCCGGCGCTTCGGTCGAGGCCGAGACGTCTGCCGCCTACGTCCGCCTTGCTTCGGAGGACAGCACTTACGGCTATATCTACAATGACGTCTTCGGCTGCGGCGACGCCATAGCGAGCTACCCCGCGCTTGACGTCCACATCCCCGAAAACGACGCCGAGTACCGCCTCACCCTCCGCTTCACCGAGAACGGAGACGGTTCGGGAGAGGAATACACACTTGCGCTCGTTTTTGGCTTTGCCGAGTAAAGGATCCGTATAAAAAACCGCCCTGACACTTTCATGTCAGGGCGGTTTTTCCGTCTTACCGAAAGCTCCCGCGCTCTACTTCTGCCCGTAGTAGGCGTTCGGGCCGTGCTTGCGCATGAAGTGCTTGTCCGCGACGTGCCGCGGCGCGGGCGCGGCGGCGGGGTCAATGAGCGTCGTATACAGCGCCATCCGCGCGACCTCCTCGAGAACGGCGGCGTGGTAGACCGCCTCCGCCGCGCTCTTACCCCACGTAAACGGGCCGTGGCACGCGCAGAGGACGCCCGGGACGTAGCGCGGGTCTATCCCGCGCCGCTCGAAGGTCTCAGCTATGACCTTGCCGGTGTTCAACTCGTAGCCCGACTCGACCTCCTCCGGCGTGAGCTCGCGCGCGCAGGGCACGGAGCCGTAGAAGTAGTCCGCGTGGGTCGTGCCGAAGCACGGAATGTCCCGCCGGGCCTGCGCCCACGCGACGGCGTGGGTGCTGTGCGTGTGCGTGACGCCGCCGATATTCGGGAAGCGGCGGTAGAGCTCGAGGTGCGTCGGCGTATCGCTCGAGGGACGCAGTTCGCCCTCGACGACGTTTCCCTCGAGGTCGAGCAGGACAAGCTTCTCCGGCGTGAGTTCTTCGTACTCCACGCCGGAGGGCTTTATCGCGACAAGGCCGCGTTCGCGGTCGATGCCGGAGACGTTACCCCACGTGTAAAGCACGAGGCCGCGCCGCGTGAGCTCCATGTTCGCCTCGTATACCTCTTTTCTTAAGGCTTCAAGCATCACTTCTCCGCCTCGCTTTCGATGAGGGTCTTTTCAGCGGCGAGAAGCGTCTTGAAGCCCTCGAGCCACTTCGCATAACCCGCGGCTCCCGCCTCGGTTGGCTCGTACCGCTTCGCGTCGGACGCGGCGAAGACCTTCTGCGCGAGGTATTCCTCAAGCGTCTCACCCGGCTCGCGGCGGAGCATGTACGCCGCAAGGAGCGCCATTCCCCACGGGCCGCCCTCGCCGGCGGTGCTCATCGTCGTCACCGGCGCGCGGAGCGCGTCCGCGAGTATCTGCGCGCCGACGCCCTCGGCCTTGAAGAAGCCTCCGTGGCCGGTGATGCGGTCTATCTTCACGCCCTCGCCGTCGAGTATCCTCATGCCGGTCACGAGCGTCGCGACGGCGGAGTACGCCTGCGCGCGCACGAAGTTTGCAAGCGTCAAGCGAGCGTCCGGGCTCCTCGCCGCGAGCGGCCGTCCCTCCGCAAAGCCGGTGACCGGCTCGCCCGAGAGGTATCCGAGCGTGAGGACGCCGCCGCAGTCCGGCTCGCCCTCGAGCGCCGCCGAGTAGAGCGCGTCAAAGAGCTCGCCGCGCGAGGGCTCCGCACCGAAGAGGCGCGCCGCCTCGCCGAACATCCCCGCCCATGCGTCGAGGTCGGAGGTGCAGTTGTTGCAGTGAACCATCGCCACCGGCGCGCCGGTGGGCGTAGTCACCATGTCTATCTCCTCGTGGACCTCCCGAAGCGGCCGCTCGAGCACCACCATCGAGAATATCGAGGTGCCGGCGGAGACGTTGCCCGTCCTCTCTGCGACGGCGCAGGTCGCGGCCATGCCGGTCCCCGCGTCGCCCTCCGGCGGCGCGAGCGGAGCGCCCGGTTCGAGCGCGCCCGTCGGGTCAAGAATCTTCGCGCCCTCGGCGCTGAGGCGACCGGCGCACTCTCCCGCACGAACCGGCTTCGGCAGTATGTCAAGTATCTTCCACGGCAGGCCGAGGTGCGCGTGGCGCTCGTCAAAGAGGCGCGCCATCCGCTCGTCGTAACCCGAGCCGTCCGCCGCTATCGGGAACATCCCGGACGCCTCACCCACGCCGACGACGTTCTCTCCGCCGAGGAGTGTGTGTATATACCCCCCAAGCGTCTTTACCAGCGCTATGTCGCGGACGTGCGGCTCGCCCTCGAGAATGGCGCGGTCGATGTGCGCGGCGCTCCACCTCTGCGGGATGTTGAACCCGAATAGCTCGGTGAGTTCCTTTGCGCTCCTGCCCGTTATGGTGTTTCTCCACGTCCTGAACTCGCAGAGCTGCCGCCCGTCTTTGTCGAACGGGAGATAGCCGTGCATCATGGCGCTGACGCCGAGCGCCGCGAGGCGCCTTATCTCCGCGCCGTACTTTTCGCGGACGTCCCGCTTAAGATCGGCATAGCACTCTTGGACGCCGCGCACCGCGTCCTCAAGGGAGTAGGTCCACACGCCGTCGCGGAAGTCGTTCTCCCACTCGAAGGAGCCGCCGGCTATCTGGCGGTGAGCCTCATCTATGAGGACGGCCTTGATACGGGTGGAGCCGAGCTCCAACCCGAGCACGGCTCTACCCTCTTCGATACATTTTTTGATATTTTCGTTCACCTTTTCACCTCTTGAATGGGTTCTCATCCGGGTACGGCAGGTTCTTGGGCTGATTGTATCCGATGTCCGTGACGCCGAGGTACTTGAACACCTCGTATATCGACGCGCCATGGTTGCCGAACGCGACCGCCGCGTGGTGCGGGAAGCGCTTCGCTATGAGGACATGGCGGTAGAAGCGGTCCATCTCGGGTATGCCGAACGCGCCGATACCGCCGAAGCTCTCGCAGTCCATGTCGATGACCTCGCCCTCGGCGACGTAGGCCTTCAGCTCCGCGTCCGCCGTGGACTGGAGGCGGTAGACGGATACCTTGCCGGGCTTGATGTTACCCTCTATCGTGCCGCGCGTGATGTCCGGCTCGGGAAGGTCCGGTTCGAGGTCGCGCTTCATGATGAGCTGATAGCCCATGTGCGGATTCTTCAGGAGCGTGGAGCAGGTGTTGCCGCAGTGGAAGCCCATGAAGGTCTCGCTGAGCTTGTAGGGGTACTTGCCCGCGATATTCTTCTCGTAGAGCGAGGCGGGGACGGTGTTGTTGATGTCAAGGAGCGTCGTCGCGGAGCCGCTGACGCACGCTCCGATGTACTCGCTGAGTGCGCCGTAGACGTCCACCTCGCAGGAGACGGGTATCCCGCGCCCGGTGAGTCGGCTGTTGACATAGCACGGCACGAATCCGAACTCGGTCTGGAACGCCGGCCAGCACTTCGCGGCGATGGCGACGTACTCGCGCGCGCCCTTGTGCTGCTCTATCCAGTCCTCAAGCGTTATCTCGTACTGCGCGAGGCGCGGGAGCACTCCGGCGTAGGGGTTGTTCGAGCCGAGCTCCGCGGCCATCTCGGCGGCCTTCGCGGGGATGCGCGGATCGTCCTTGTGCTTGTTGTAGGCGACGAGCAGGTCGAGCTCGCTGTTCTCCTCGACGGCGACGCCGAGGTCATAGAGCGGCTTTATCGGCGCGTTGCACGCGAGGAAGTCGTCCGGGCGCGGGCCGAAGGTTATCACCTTCAGCTTCGAGAGGCCGACTATGGCGCGCGCCACCGGCTCAAACTCACGTATCATCCCCGCGACCTCGGCGGCGGTGCCGATCGGGTACTCGGGTATGTAGGCGTGTATGCCGCGAAGCCCGAGGTTGTAGGAGCAGTTGAGCATGCCGCAGTACGCGTCTCCGCGTCCGTCGTGCAGGTCGCCGTCTCCCTCGGCCGCCGCCGCGAACATCACAGGCGCGCCGAACCACTCGGCTATAAGCGTCTCCGGCGTCTCGGGGCCGAAGTTGCCGAGGTAGACGACGAGCGCGTTCACGCCGTGCGCCTTCACGTCCTCGACGGCTTTCTTCGCGTCCAGCTCGTTCTCGACGGTGACGGGGCACTCGTAAAGTCCCTCGCCGAAGGCTTTCACGACCGCCGCGCGGCGGCGCTCGCTCAGCGCCATCGGGAAGCAGCTCCTCGACACGGCGATTATGCCGAGCTTCACTTCGGGTATGTTTTTCATTGTTATGACCTCCGTTTATGTAATAAAATATCTCGACCCTGTCGGGAATGAACACGTTTTGCCGCGCCGCGCGGCTTCAGACCTTCTCCGCGAGGTGGCGCGTGTAGTGGAATATGTACTGCTGAGCGAGCCCCGCGTCCTCACCGAAGGCGCTCACCGGGTCAAAGTCCGGGGGATAGTGCTCCGCGAGGGCGCGCTTCATCCAGACGTCCACCGGGAACGCATCCCGCTTGCCCGCGCCGAAGAGCAGTACGCAGCTCGCGACCTTCCGCCCGACGCCCTCGAGCTCACACAGGCGCTTTATCGCCTGCTCGGTCGTCATCGGCAGAAGCTCCTCCGCCGTTATTCGCCCCTCCGCGACGTCCCGCGCGGCGGAGATTATGTACGGCGCGCGGTAGCCCGAGCGGAGCGGCGCGAGGTCGTCCGACTCGAGGGACGCTATCCTTTCCGCGGACGGGAACGCGTGCCGTCCGCCCGGCAGCTCGTCTCCGAAAAGTTCGCAGAGCCGCTCGACGATGCCGCGTATCCGCGTGATGTTGTTGCACTGGGAGATGATGAAGGAGCAGAGCGCCTCCCAGAAGTCCTGGCCGAGTATCCGTATCCCCGCGCCGAAAGCCGCCGCCTCGCGCGTGAAGTCGTCCCGGGAGATGCGCTCCCGCGCCGCCGCGTAGTCGCGCTCGAGGTCGAAGTAGCGCCGCCAGACGCTCTCAAACGTCTCCTCGTCCGTCCGAAGTGAGACCTCGTCCCCGCGCCGCTCGACCGAGAGCTCGCGCCCGAACGCCACGCCGCTCCACACGCCCCGTTCGTCCGGGGTGAAGCGGAAGCACTGTCCGCAGTCGAAGATGAGGGCGGGGTCAAAGTCCCGCGCGGGAAGGACTACGCTGTCTCCCCGCACAAAATACTCGTTCAAATCGCTTCCCCCTCTTGTTTTTCACTCGCGGAACAGTTATAATAAGCATAACTTCACAATTCTTATTATAAAGCAAAAGGTGAGAAGGTGCAATATGGCTGAAAAAAATTATACCATACCCATCAACGAAGAATTTGACAAATATGACGGCTGTCCCCTCTGCCGGCTGCACCAGCGCTTCGAGCGGCACAGCCTCGAGTATATCATGGGCGCGGCTATGATGGAGCCGGACGTCCGCCAGATGACAAACCTCACCGGCTTCTGCCGCGACCACTACGAGAAGATGCTCGCCATGGGCAACCGCCTCAGCCTCTCGCTCATGCTCCAGAGCTACCTCGCGGAGCTCGAGGGCAAGCTGAAGGGCCCCGGCTCCGCCGGCAAGAAGGGTTACGCGAACTCGCTCGCGTACGTCACCCGCGCAAACGACGGGTGCTTTGTGTGCGAGCGCGCGGCGCAGACGCTGACGGCGCTCGCCCGCAACGTCGCCTATCTGTGGCAGACCGACGCCGACTTCCGCGAGAAGTTTGCAAAGCAGGAGTTCTTCTGCCTCCGCCATGCGACGCTCATGCTCCGCATAGCCGAGCAGGAGCTCGGCAAGAACGCCTCCGGCTTCGCATCCGCTGTTGCGGAGGTCGCGATAAAGGGGCTCCAGCCCGCGCGGGACAAGATAGACCGCTTCTGCCGCAGCTTCGACTACCGCTACGCCTCCGACCCGCTCGGGGACGCGTCCCAGGCCGCGGAGGACGCGATACATTGGATACTCGGCGAGAAGATATGACGCTTTACAGCTCGCTAGAACGGCTCGACGTGCGCAGGCTCCCGGACGCCGGGAGCCTGCGCTTTACCGTAATAGACTTCGAGACGAACGGCGCGTTCGGAAGCGAGACCGAGGTGATAGAGTTCGCCGCCGTGAAGGTCGCCTTCGGCGAGCTTCGGAGTGAGGTGTCGAGCCTCTGCGGCGCGTCCGCTCCGCTCCCGCTTTCCATCACGCGGCTCACCGGCATCTCCGACCGTATGCTCATCGGTAAGCCGAGGTTTGAGGAGTTTCTCGACTTTTTTCTCGGGTACATAGGGGACGACATTCTCGTCGCGCACAACGCGCCGTTCGACGTTCCGATACTTCTCTCCTACTGCGCCCGCGCGGGGATCGACTTCCGCCCGATGGTGCTGTGTACGCTTGCAAACTCGCGGCGCGTCTACCCCGGTCTCCCGAGTTACAGCCTCGGCGCGCTCGGCGAGCGCTTCGGACTCTTTGACGGCAGGGCGCACCGCGCCCTCGCGGACAGCCGTGCCGCCGCGCGGCTGCTTCTGAGGATGCTGGGCGATGTCAGTGCGCTTTAGCGCGCCGGGAGCCGCAATGCTCGGAACATCGGTATCTTCGGCTGAGCCGTAGGCTTGAACAACAAGATCGAGCGGGGACCGCATCTTGCGGTTCCCGCTTTTGCTGCCGATTGAAACAGCTGCATAAATTTCCCAAAATTAAAGCCCGCAAAAGCGGAAAAGATACCTCCACGAACACAAAAAGGCAGGTATCGCTATGACAACAAAACGTATCGGGGCGCGGACAGTCCGCTTCTCCGAGCCGCCGTCGGTGCTGGGATACGCGTCGATAGTGGGCAAGAAGGAGGGCGAGGGGCCGCTTTCCGAGTATTTCGACTTCATATACGAGGATTCGTACCTCGGCGAAAAGACGTGGGAGCGAGCGGAGAGCCGGATGCAAAAGGAGGCGTTCGAGCGTGCGGCGGAGAAGTCCGGCGGCTCGACCGGGGACGTGCAGCTCATCTTTGCGGGCGACCTTCTCAACCAGTGCATCGCCACGAGCTTCGGGCTGCGCTCGACCGGCGTCCCGCTCTGCGGGCTGTACGGCGCGTGCTCGACGTTCGCGGAGGGGATGATGCTCGCCGCGATGACTATAGACGGAGGGTTTGCCGAACGCGCGGCGGCTGTTGCGTCGAGCCACTTCTGCACCTCCGAGCGGCAGTACCGCACACCGCTAGACTACGGCGCTCAGCGCACCCCGACGGCGCAGTGGACCGTCACCGGCGCGGGCGCGTGCGTTCTCGGTCCGGAGGGCGATGGGCCGTTTGTCACCCACGCGACGGCGGGGAGGATAGTTGACCTCGGCGTCACCGACCAGAACAACATGGGCGCGGCAATGGCTCCCGCCGCAAAGGACACCCTCTCGGCGCTCTTTGAGGACACCGGCACCTCCCCCGCGGACTACGACCTGATACTCACCGGCGACCTCGGCGCGGTCGGGCTAGAGCTGCTCTTCGAGCTGTTCAAAAAGGACGGCGTCGCCTTCAACCAGAATCTCGGTGACTGCGGCCTGCTCATCTTTGACCGCGACCGGCAGGACGTCCACTCCGGCGGTTCGGGCTGCGGATGCTCGGCGTCGGTATTCTGCTCGTATGTTCTCGGACGGATGCGCGAGGGCGCGATACGGAAGCTCGTCCTCGCCGGCACCGGTGCGATGCTCAGCCCCACCTCGACGATGCAGGGCGAGAGCGTGCCCGGCATCTGTCACGCGGTCGTGCTCAGCACATCGAAGGAGGGGTAACAATGGAGATGCTGTGGGACTACGTCAAGGCTTTCCTCGTCGGCGGCGCGATCTGCGCCCTGAGTCAGATTCTTATAGACAAGACGAAGCTCACGCCCGCGCGCATCCTCACCATGTACGTTGTAGCGGGCTTCCTGCTCACCATCGCGGGGCTATACGGCCCGCTCGTGGACTGGGCGGGCGCGGGCGCGGCGACGCCGATAAGCGGCTTCGGCTACGTCATAGCCAAGGGCACCGAAAAGGCGGTGAGCGAGCAGGGTCTGCTTGGCGCGATAACGGGCGGCTTCACCGCCGCCGCCGGAGGCGTCGGCGCGGCGGTAGTGTTCTCGTTTATCGCGAGCCTCATCTCCCGCCCGAAGGAAAAATAAAGAAAAAAAGTATCCCAAACGGCGTTTCATGCCGTTTGGGAGCCCTTCCGATTGAAATGCTCGGCGGAACTAAATTCCGCCTGCGCGATGTTGCCTTCGGCAACATCAACCGCGCGAACCGGCGCGGAACGGCGCACAGCGCCGTTTGGGAGCCCTTTCGATTAAGAGCCTCGCAGAGTTCGCCGCCGAAAGGCGGCGAATAGAGTCAAATCTATTTTTCCCGGCGGCATGTACGGCGGCAAAATACCTCTCGCGGAGCGCGCGTCGAAGACGGCGAAGCCGTTTCCGCATTCTAATTATCTCAATGTCGGGCAATATTCGCAAAGCGAATATTGCTAGCGAGGGCTGTAAAATGTCGGATGAGGAATTGGTTCGCGCCCTCGCGGTTCGCAGCGGTTGAAGTTGGCGGCTTTGCCGCTAACTTCGCGCAGGGGTAATTTCGTACCGTGTTTGGCTTTGCCGCTTGCGGCAAAGCTCACGAGGGCTGAATATGTTCCGATGAGGAATGTGTAGGCGCCCTCGTGTTCCGCACGAGCATTTCAATCGGAAGGGCTCCCACGCGGTCGCCGACCGCGTGGGAATTGCGAAGCGGAGCGCTTGCTGTCGGTAGGGCTTTGCCCTATCCGACAGCTTCGCGGAAAATCGAGGGGGCAGACAAAGTCTGCTCCCTCGATTTTCCGCGAAATTACTTTGGCGTTTCGTCCTCTGCGCTCGCGGAAACGATGGTAAAGGGCTCGCCGTCCACGAGTATCTCGATCTCGGACGTGCCGTAGCCGTTTGCGGAAAGCGTTTGCGCGAGGGCGGCGAGCATCAGCCGTCCCGAATCTCCGGCGCTGTTTATGCTGTCGTCAAAGCCGTCGGCAAAGTTAATTATACAGCGCGTGGAATTGCTCCATATCCTCTCCACGCGGGTCTCGGTCGGGAGCGCCGAGTCAAAGCCCGCGCCGTCCAGCCCGCCCATCAGGTACTCCACAAGCAGGCGGTCGAGACCGTAGGCTCCGCTCACGTCGAGCATGGCGCGCACCGGCTCCACACGCGTCCCGTCGTTTGAGGGCAGGTAGACCGTAAACTCCGCATAGCCGGAGTCGCCGTACTCACCACGGCACTCCCCGAGCGCGGCTCCGCCGTACAGCGCCGCGCCCTCCTCGGCAAACAGCACCGTCTTCACGGACGAGCTTGCCGCGAGCGAGTTCGCTATCGCCGCGAGCGCGAACATCTCGTCCGAACGGTTGCCCTCGGTTATCTCGTCAAAGTCGCCGGAGAAGTCGAGCAGGCAGACGCTGTCGGCGCTGTCCACCTCAAGGAGCTCGAGCGTATCCGGAAGGACCGGCTGAAGTCCGTCCTGCGTCGGTCCCTTTATCAGCTCCTCAATTACATACCGCTCGACCGACTCGCCTTCCGGCATGACGATACCGCGCGTCTCCGCCGAGAGCCTTCCCGTAGAGTCCGAGCGGAAGTAGAGCGTGAGCTCGCGTTCAAACGAGCCCTCTCCGGGGTTCTCGTACGCTATATCCGAGGCGGACAGGACGTCCTGCGCGCCCTCGGGGTGCGGACTTCCGTTCACGAGTATCCTCACACTGCTCACGCGCGGGATCTCCAGCATCGTGAGCGCGGCGCATCCCTCCGCTTCGGACAGCTCGCAGCCGCTCATCTCAAGATATTCTTCGCTGAGGCGCACTATCGCGGTGCCGCCGGCATACTCCACGCCCACGCACTCCACGCCCTCCGCGAACGGGCTCTCGAGCCCGCTCGCCGCGGCGGAGTCCGGCGGGTCGATGAGCGCGTGCATGGCAGCAAGCCCCGCGTCCTCGCCCTCCGGGACGGGCGCTTCGACAGACCTCACGCCGCTTCCGGAGCCCTCCGGCGCGAGCAGCCACACCGTCACGGTCTCGCCGGTCCGGCATCCGGCGGCAAAGCCGAGCATCAGCGCCACCGCGAGCACCAAGCAGACAGTCCTCCTCATTTCTCCGCGCCCTCCCGTCTCTTAAGCGACGGGAACACGACCGTGAACCTCGTCCCGACGTCCTGCTCGCTCTCCACCGTTATGTTGCCGCCGTAGCGTCGCACCGCGTCGTAGACTATGGAGAGTCCGAGGCCGCTTCCTCCCTCGGCGCGGGAACGCGCCTTGTCCACGCGGTAGAAGCGCTCGAACACCCTCGACACATCCTCCGCGGGTATGCCTATCCCGGTGTCCTGTATTATCAGAGTGACCTCGCCGTCCTTGTCGTAGAGGTACACGCGCACCTCGCCCTCCGGGCGGTTGTACTTTATCGCGTTCTCGATGAGGTTGAAGACCACGCGGTAGGCGTAGTCCTCGCTTGCGAATATGTCGCAGCCGTCCTCCAGTTCGAGCTCTATCCTTATGCGCTGCTGTGCCGCGAGCGGTTCGAGCATCCGTCCCGCGCGCTCGACCGCCGCCGTGAGGTCGACTGTCTCCGCCGGATCGGCGACGCCCGCGTCTATCCTTGTTATGTCGAGCATGCGCTCCGCAAGGCGGTCGAGCCGCTCGGTCTCCTCGGCTATGTCCATGGCAAACTCGCGCATGGTGTCCGCCGGAACGTCGTCGCTCTGCACCATACTGTCGGCAAGCAGCTTTATCGAGGCGAGCGGCGTCTTCAGCTCGTGCGAAGCGTCGCTTACGAACCTTCGGCGCATGTTCTCCACCGCTTCGAAGTGGCCGGAGAGCGCGTTCAGCTCCTTTGCGAGGTACGTAAATTCGTCGTCCCCGCGCTCCTCGGCGCGGCATGCGTAATCGCCGTCCCGGACCGTCCGCATCGTTTCGAGCAGCTCGGATATCTTGCGCCCGAATATCCGCGAGATTATGACGCAGATACCGACACCGATGACGAGCACCACCACCGACACACCGCGGAAGTTCCGCCTCAAATCCGCTATGAGCGCCGCGCGGGACATATCGGTGTCGTAGACGCACACGGCTCCTGCCGGAACGCCGCCTATCATTATGGGACAGCTCGCGACGCTCGTTATCGCGTCCCCGCTGTTCTCTGCGTAGAAGTAGTCGTTACCCTCGAGCGCCGCGCGGGTCTCGCCGAGCAGCGCAAGCGAGCCGACGAGGCTCTGGCCCTGCGTGCTGTCGTAGAGCACCCTCATGCGGTGGTCGGTGACAAGGACGCGGGTCTCCTCCGCGTCAAGCAGGCTCATGACATGCGCGGCGGTCTCGGGCGTGAGCTCGTCCACGCCCGACATGGTCGAGGAGTAAAGCTCCGCGCGCGCGGACAGCGCGTCCTGCTTGCTCTGGAATACGAACTCCTCGCTGACGGAGACGGGGTAGTAGTTCAGAGCCGCGAGCACGCCGATAACGATGGCGATGTAAACCATCGCCATCTTGAGCTGCATACCGAAGCGCGGACGTCTCCGTTCGCGCTTCGCGTCACCCTCGCTACGGCTTGAAATAGTATCCGACCCCCCACTTGCGGAGTATGTGCTCGGGATTTGCCGGGTCGCGCTCGAGCTTCATCCGGAGCCGCCGTATGTGCACGTCGACGGTGCGGATGTCGCCGGGATACTCGTATCCCCAGACGACGTTGAGCAGATTCTCGCGGCTGTACACCCTGCCGGGATTCTTCATCATGAGCTCTATGAGGTCGTACTCCTTTGCGGTGAGCTGGACCTCCTCGTCCTCGAGGAACGCGTTGCGGGTATTCGGGTCGAGCGCTACGCGGCCCTGCACCACTCGTCCGCCGCTCTCCTCCGGCTCGTCCGGCGCGCTCTCCCGCGTCTGCTGAGCGGCCGTGCCGGACGAAGCGGCGCGGCGAAGTATCGCGCGGACGCGCACCTTGACCTCCATGACGTTAAAAGGCTTTGTTATATAGTCGTCCGCGCCGTACTCGAAGCCGATTATCTTGTCGGTGTCCTCGCCGCGCGCGGTGAGCATGATTATCGGCACCTTGGATATCTCTCTTATCTTTGCGCAGGCCTCGAGCCCGTCCATGACGGGCATCATCAGGTCGAGCAGGACGAGGTCTATCCCTCCTGCCCGCACGGCTTCGACCGCGGCCGCGCCGTCGTAGGCGCACTCGACCTCGTAGCCGTCGTTTTCGAGGTTGAATTTCAGCCCCTTGACGATGGTCCTTTCGTCGTCCACTACAAGTATTTTCACGGTTTTCCTCCCAATATCTATGTGTATATGCGTTTTCTTCTATGTGAAGCCGGGGCTCCGCCCGCGGCTCAACCGTCTGTCGTTATGTATTCGCGTATGAAGGCGTACTTTCCTTCGCCTATGCCCTTGACGCGCATTATGTCCTCCGGCGACTCGAACGGTCCCTCGGTCTCACGGCTCTCGATTATCGCCTCCGCGAGCGACTCGCCTATGCCGCTGAGCCGGGAAAGCTCCGCCTTCGACGCGGTGTTTATGTTCACCTTCATCTCCTCCGGCACCGGCGTGGAGCTCGCAGCGGCTCCGCCGCGCTCGCCCGCGACCTCGTAGCTCCCGTCCGGGACGAGCCGTGTTATGAATATAGCGGTCACGGCTATGCAGAACGCCGCCGTCGCCGCTGCTATCGCCGCGAGCGTCCGTTTGCCGCCCATATCGAACCAACCCCTCCGAAAACCCGAAAATATTAAGCGAAAATAAATTTTGCGGGTTTTTCGTTTTTGATGGTGCTTTTTTTCGCGCTCTATGGTATACTTTAATGGATGAGTTATGCTCTGCCGGCGGCATTTATCTCCCCGAGCGGGAAAAATATCCGAAAGCGCCGGCCGTATGTTTTCACACGCTTTTGCTATCCGCGCCGGTCTTATCCGCCGTCTCTATAAAGATTATACACTATTTCGGGAGTATAGACAATGACAAAGATGAAATTCTTCGCCTCTTTTCTGCTGTTCTGCCTTATACTTACGTTTGCCGCGCCTCTCGCCTCGGCCATCGACGACGTACCGGAGATCTCCGCGAAGTCGGTCATAATCGCCGAGCCGGAGAGCGGCGAGGTGATCTATGAAAAGAACGCGGACGACCGTTCGGACATAGCGTCGCTCACGAAGATGATGACCGCCCTCATCGTGCTCGAAGAGGCGGACATGAACTCGGTGGCGACGGTGAGCTACTCCGCTCTCGACGCGCTCGACCCGGACAGCTCGATAGCGGATCTCCGTCCCTCCGAGGAGATGCGCGTCGAAGACCTGCTTAAGTGCGTGCTCATCCAGTCCGCAAACGACGCGTGCAACGTCCTCGCGGAGCACCTGTACGGCAGCATTGAGGCGTTCGTCGCGAGGATGAACGAGCGCGCCGCAGAGCTCGGCTGTACGAACACCCACTTCATGAACACCCACGGTCTCACCGAGGACGGGCACTACTCCTCCGCCCGCGACCTCTACAAAATAGCGCTCGAGGCGCTGAAGCACCCGGAATTTCTCGAGATATGCAACACCGCGCGGGTTGAGATACCCGCGACGAATGTCCACGACGCGCGGGTATTCCTCTCCACAAACTATCTCATCTCCACCCAGAAGGTCCCGGACTACGTCTACTACTACGCCAAGGGCATCAAGACCGGCCACACCTCGGCGGCGGGCTACTGTCTCACCTCCACGGCGGAGAAGGACGACATTCTCTATATCTGCGTCGTCCTCGGCTCGGAGCGCGACCCCGAAACGAACCGCATCGGCTCCTTTGACGACACACGCGCCCTCTACGAGTGGGCGTTTGACAACTTCAGCTATCAGCAGATGGTGACAAAGAGCACCGTCGTCGCGGAGATACCGGTGTCGCTCTCGAGCGAGGTGGACTATGTCACCCTCGTCCCGAACGGCTCGATAGAGGCGCTGCTCCCGAACGACTTCGATCCCGACGACGTGAAGCTCGACCTTCACCTCGACTACGAGGACGGCATCGAAGCGCCCGTCGAGAAGGGGCAGAAGCTCGGCACCGCGTCGGTGACGTGGAACGGCAAGAGCTACGGCGAGATCGACCTTGTCGCCCTCGGCAGTGCGAACCTCGATAAGACCCTGCTCCTCATCCAGAACGTAAAGGACTTCTTCGCGCGGCCGTGGGTGCTGTGGATAGTCATAGCGGCAGCCGCGCTGATAGTCTTCTACATAATCTTCCTCGTGGTGATAAACTCCAAGCGCCGCCGTCGCCGCCGCTCCGCTTCAAACTATCGGGGTTCGAGCAGGAGGAGAAGGAGGTACTAAAGCTTTCGCGGCGAATCGCAGGAGCGGGCTAAAGCCCGCTCCTTTACCAATTTGCCGCGAGAAGTTCACTTGGAATTGCGCAGGCGCAATTCCCGCGCGGTCGGCGACCGCATGGGAGCCCTTGTAATTGAAATGCTCGGCGGAAATGAATTCCGCCTGCGCGAAGTTAGCGGCGAAGCCGCTAACTTCAACCGCTGCGAACCGCGAGGGCGCGGGCCAATTCCTTATCCAGCATTTTACAGCCCTCGCTCGCAATATTCGCTTTGCGAATATTGCCCGACATTGAGCTAATTCGAATGCGGAACCGCCTTCGTCGGAAAATCGACGCACGCTCCGCGCAAAGAGTTTTTCCGACGCGCATGTCGTCGAAAAAACGGATTTAACTTTATTTCGCCGCAAAGCGGTGAAACTCTGCGAGGCTGTCTTTTTTGCAGGAAATCCGCTGCGCATACGCGCGGCGGATTTTTGCGCGGTAACTTTTGGAAAAGTGTTGCAAGCGTTTTCTTTTTGTGGTATACTTCCTCTTAGTCAAATCTTGGAGGATACGTCATGAAAAACACCAAAAGCTCCCCTGCTCTCGACCTCACGCAGGGCGACCCGCTCCGCCAGCTCGTCTTCTTCGC
>CANPWY010000021.1 GCA_947585215.1 uncultured Clostridia bacterium | reverse complement strand
GTCGGCGCGAAATGTGCTCGCTTCGCTGCGCACCCTTTCGCGCCGAGACTTTCACTTGAAATTGCGCAGGCGCAATTCCAAGTGAAGCTGTCGGATAGGGCAAAGCCCTGCCGACAGCAAGCGCTACGCTACGCGCCGAGTTTTCCGCCTGCGGCGGAAAATCGACGCACGCTCCGCGAGAGGAGTTTTTTCCGACGTACACGCCGTCGGAAAAAACGGATTTGATTTATTCGCCGCCGTTGGCGGCGAACTCTGCGAGGCTTCACGTGAACTCTGCGAGGCTTTTGACAAGCCGGCATATAATATTTGCTTTGAACTTTTTCCTTTCAACCCCATACAGGGAGGCCGAAGATATGGACGAGAACAAATACATCGAACCCGAGTTTGCTCGGGAGGACGGCGGAGCGGAGCCTCGCTCCGAAGCGCCGTCCGTGGCAGAGGTCGCCGTCGTAGCGGCGTCCGGAAATCCGGATGCCGGCGCAACGCCGTCCCCCGAGGATACCGCCGACGAAACGGCGTCTGAGACCGTCGCCGCCGACGAAGCGGCGTCCTCCGAGGATGACGCAAGCGAAACGGAGCTCCAAGCCGCAGACGAGGCGGCGGAAGGCTCGGAGGTGTCCGATGAGACGGAAGCCTCCGCGTCCGACGGCGCGGAGGACGGCGAGGACGCGGCTGCAAAGTCCGCAAAGAAGCCCCGCCGTCCCGGGCAGACGCTCTTCGAGTGGGCGCAGGCGCTTGCGGTGTCGATATCCATAATCGTCGTGCTTTTCACGTTCTTTGCGAGGATAATCGGCGTGGACGGCGACTCGATGAATCCCACGCTCACCAACGGCGACCGCGTCATCATCTCCGGCCTGTTCTACACGCCGAAGCACGGCGATATAGTCGTGCTCCACGCGGAGAGCTTCAGCGACCCGCTCATAAAGCGCGTCATAGCGGTTGAGGGCGAGACGGTGCGCGTCGAGCCGGACGAGGGCAAGGTGTACGTTAACGGTGTCGCGCTCGACGAGGACTACACCGCCGAGCCCACCCTCAAAAGCTACGACATGACGCCCTCGGTGGACGTTATCGTCCCGGACGGGTGCGTGTTCGTCATGGGCGACAACCGCAATCACTCCTCGGACAGCCGCTCAAGCATCGTCGGAATGGTGGATGAGCGGCAGATAATCGGCAAGGCGTACTGGCGTCTGCTGCCGGTGGAGCATTTCGGAGGACTTTGATGGACGAACTCAGGATACAGTGGTACCCGGGACACATGGCGCGGACGCGGCGGCAGCTTTCCGAAGCTCTCGGCCGCGTTGACGTCGTGTGCGAGCTGCTCGACGCACGGATCCCGCGCTCGAGCCGCAACCCCGACCTTGCGGAGCTTGTGAGCGGCAAGCCGCGCGTCATCATACTCAACCGCGCGGACGAGGCCGACCCCGCCGCCACCGACCGGTGGGCGGCGGCACTCTCGGCGGAGTGCGAGGTCATAAGGACCGACGCGCGGAGTGGGGCGGGACTTTCCTCCTTCGCGCCCGCCGTCCGCCGCGCGGGAAGTGAGCGGCTCGAGAAGCTGGAGCGCTCCGGCCGAAACGGAGGCGTCCGCGTGATGATAGCCGGCATTCCGAACGTCGGCAAGAGCTCGCTTATAAACCGGCTCGCGGGCTCGGCGCGCGCGCAGACAGAGAACCGTCCCGGCGTCACCCGCCGCGAGCAGTGGTTCTATCTGAGCGGCGGGCTCGAGTTGCTTGATACCCCCGGCATCCTCTGGCCGAAGTTTGACGACTACGAGGTCGGGCTGAACCTCGCCTTCACCGGCGCGATAAAGGACGACGTGCTCGACGTCGAGGGACTTGCGGCGCGCCTCGCGGTGCGCCTTGCGGACATAGCGCCGGAGGCGCTTAGAAAGCGCTATTCGGTCGACATAGACGCGGCGCGGGAGAACGCCTTCGAGCTTCCGGGCGGTGGGACGACCCTCGGCGCGGAGCTTCTCTGTCAGATAGGCCGCAGACGCGGCTGCATAGTTTCCGGCGGCGAGGTGGACACGCTCCGCACGAGCCGCATCCTTCTCGACGAATTCCGCTCCTGCAAGATAGGCAGGATAACCCTCGAGCTCCCGGAAGCCGCCGGATAACGGAGGAAGTATGGATAACTACGCCTTTGAAAAGGAACTCGCCGCACAGCACGGATTTTCCACGTTCTGCGGCGTCGATGAGGCCGGGCGCGGCCCCCTCGCGGGGCCTGTGTGCGCCGCGGCGGTCGTGCTCTCGGACGAGCGGATAGAGGGTCTTGACGACTCAAAGAAGCTCTCCCCGAAGAAGCGCGAACGCCTCTATGATGAGATAACGGCGAAGGCGCGCGCGTACTCGATTCAGTTCGCGGACGTGGACGAGATTGAGTCCACCGACATACTCTCGGCGACGATGGACGCCATGCGCCGCGCCATCGCGGAGGTGAAGGACGCAGTCTCGCCGAACGGCGCGCTGATAGACGGCAACCGTCAGCGGGACTTCCCGCTCCCGTCGGTCTGTGTCGTCGGCGGAGACGCGAAGTGCGCGTCGATAGCCGCCGCCTCTATACTCGCGAAGGTCACGCGAGACCGCCTTATGGTGGAACTTGACGCTAAATATCCCGGTTACGGCTTTGCAAAGCACAAGGGCTACGGCTCCAAGGCGCATTTCGCCGCGATAGACAGTCTCGGCCCCTCCCCCATCCACCGCATGAGCTTTCTCAAGAAGCATTACGCCAAGGTCGCTTCAAAGCGCAAGACGAGCGGCGAGATAGGAGAAGACGACGCGCTTGCATACCTCGAGCGTCTGGGCTACGTCCCGCTCGAGCGCCGCGCGCGTTCGCAATACGGCGAGGTCGACCTCATCATGCGGGACGGCGGCACCGTCGTATTCGTCGAGGTCAAGCTGCGCTCGAACGCGAAGTTTGCGGAGGCGCGCGAGTTCGTGGACGAGCGCAAGCAGCTCCGCCTCCGCCGCACGGCGGAGATGTGGCTCCAGGAGCATAACATCGAGAGCCCCGCGCGCTTTGACGTCATAGAGGTCTATCCCCCTCGGAGCTCGCTTGAGCGCGAGGAGATAATACATATCAGGGACGCGTTCTGAGTCCCGCAAAACACAAAGCATTTCGGGTTTTACAAACCTTTCGGAGGTCATCTTATGAAGTACAGATCCACGCGCGGCGGTACGCGGGAATTTACCGCGTCCGAGGCTATTGTGCGCGGTCTCGCGCCGGACGGCGGACTGTTCGTCCCGTGCGAGCTGCCGTCGCTCTCGCCGGAAGACCTGCGCTCGCTCATGCCCCTCTCCTACCCCGAGCGCGCCGCGCGGGTGATGAAGCTCTTCCTCGACGAGTTCTCCTTGGACGAGCTCGAGGGCTTCTGCCGGGAGGCCTACGGCGAGGCGCGCTTCGGCGGCGCGCCCGCGCCGACTGTCGAGCACGGCGGGCTATACCTCGAGCTTTGGCACGGGCCCACCTGCGCCTTCAAGGACATGGCGCTGCAGATGCTTCCGCGCCTGCTCTCCGCCTCGCTTGAGAAGTGCGGCGGAAGCGAGGGCGCGCTCATCCTCACGGCGACCTCGGGCGACACCGGCAAGGCGGCGCTCGAGGGCTTCCGCGACGTGAAGAACACGAAGATAATGGTGTTCTACCCGCTCGGCGGCGTGAGCGAGATACAGAAGCTCCAGATGACGACGCAGCTGGGTGAGAACGTCCGCGTCATGGCGGTGCGCGGGAACTTTGACGACGCGCAGTCCGGCGTGAAGCGCATCCTCTCCGACGCGGCTCTCTCCGATGCCGCGCTCGGGCGCGGCTGGCGCTTCTCCTCCGCAAACTCGATAAACTGGGGACGGCTCCTGCCGCAGATAGCCTACTACGTCTCGGCATACCTCGACTGCGCCGCCTCCGGCGCGGTGAAATTCGGAGACGAGCTCGACGTCTGCGTCCCCACCGGCAACTTCGGCAACATTCTCGCGGCCTACTACTCAAAGAAGATGGGCGTACCGATAGGCCGCCTCGTCTGCGCGTCGAACGCGAACAACGTCCTCACCGACTTTATCCGCACCGGCGTGTACGACCGGCGCCGTGACTTCCACATGACGGTTTCGCCGTCGATGGACATACTCGTCTCGTCCAACCTCGAGCGGCTGCTGTACGAGCTCAGCGGAGATGCGGCGCTCGTCGCGTCGCTCATGTCGCGGCTCGCGGACGAGGGCTTCTACTCCGTTCCGGACACAATAAAGGACGAGATCGGCCGCCTGTTCTTCTCCGGCTTCTGCCGCGACGACAAGACGCTCGAAACCATCCGGGATGTTTGGCGCGAGCACGGATACCTCATCGACCCGCACACCGCCGTCGCGGAGCACGTCCGCCGCGAATATCTCGCCGCGGAGGGACACGGCCGCACGACGCTCGTTGTCAGCACCGCGAGCCCGTACAAGTTCTGCGGAGCCGTGCTGAAAGCGCTCGGCAATGACGCGCCGGACGGCGCGGGCACGGAGCTCATCGGACGTCTGCGCAACGTCACCGGCGTCACTCCCCCGCCTCAGCTCGAGGCGCTGGGTAATATGCCGGAGCGGTTCCGCGAGGTCTGTCTGCCGTCCGAAATGGCGCAGAAAGTCATGGACTTTGCGGAAGGCAGATAGCGCCTAATATGTAGCCGTCCCGGCGGTCTCCCGTGGGACGGCGCGACGCACGCCGTTACGGGTGCGGCTCGAAGGTCGAGCAAAGCGTCTCGCTCGAGCAGGAGCAGTTCGTCGCTTCCTGACGGACGTTTATCCCTGGCGCCGCACAGCAGTTGTCGCAGCAGTGGTATATGCAGCTCTCTACACTGCACTGAACGCCGGGCAGAACGTCATGGTCCTTGCCGTAGGTGTTGTTATCCATCTCGGTCGCTCCTTTTCTGAAATCTGTCGTTGCCGACGCTTTATTTTTCGCGCTAAGCGCGCCGCTTATTCGCTGTATCGGAGGTTTTTATGTCACTTTTTGCCATCGGAGACCTGCATCTGTCCCTCGGCGGAGACAAGCCGATGGACGTTTTCGGCGGCGCGTGGAGCGGATATGTGGACAAACTGCGCGCGGGCTTCCGCGCGGTGGACGAGGACGACACGGTGGTGCTCCTCGGCGACCTCTCCTGGGCGATGCACCTAGATGACTCGAAGGAGGACTTTTCCTTTATCGCAGAGCTTCCCGGCCGCAAGCTGATACTCAAGGGCAATCACGACTACTGGTGGACGACCGCCTCGAAGATGCTCCGCTTCTTTGAGGAAAACGGCTGGGACATTGGTCTCCTGCACAACAACTGCCATTTCTACGGCAATACCGCCCTCTGCGGCACCCGGGGCTGGTTCTTTGCGGACACCTTTTCGGACGCCGGGGACGAGAAGGTCTTCAACCGCGAGCTCATCCGCCTCGAGACCTCGCTGAAGGCCGCGCGGGACGGCGGCGCGGAGCGGATATTCGTGTTCCTCCACTACCCGCCTATCCTCAAGGGACGCGTGTGCGAGGAGATGACCTCACTCATCGAGAAGTACGGCGCGGAGCGCTGTTTCTACGGGCACCTTCACGGCGGCGCGCGGACGCGCGCCTTCGAGGGCGAATACAACGGCGTCGAGTACCGTCTGCTCTCCGCCGACCATCTGAACTTTGTGCCGAAGAAGATACTGTAAGCACACAGCGCGCTCCGAAGGTTCAGAAAAACTGTGCAAAAGGGTCTCGCAGGAATCCTGCGAGACCCTTTTATTGTGCGCGTGATCGTGATCAGCTGCTTTTCGCCTAGCGAAGGCGCCGCGAAGCTCCTCTTTGGACAGTGCATACGCGTCAACGCCGTCGATGCATATATGCCCGGACCAAATATCATAAAACCGCATAAGAAGATTTATGAGCGTTGTCTTTCCTGCTCCGGACGGACCTATAATGGCGACGGTCGTACCGGGCTCCGCCGTAAAGGATACATTCTCCATAAGCGGAGCGGCCTTTTCATAGCCGAAACAGACGTTTTTAAACTTGATCTTGCCTTTCAGCCCGGCAGGAAGCGTTTTTGTCGGATTTTTCGCCGGCTCCTCCCCGTCAAGCAGCTCAAACAACATAATTCACTCCAACAATTCCGCGACGGTGAGCTTTAACGGGTCTTCGGCATTAATCAGCTTTTGCGCGACCTCAATAAGAGCATCGGCGAACTCCTTGATGCGTTCCTCGCTGTAATATTTCGTTGAATACTGTAACATCGGATGCGCGCCGTCGGGATTTTCGACAACGATTGCCGTAAGTCTTCTGCTCGGAGCGGAATGTTTGTCGACTAATTCACTAAACTGTTGAGCCGGCACAAGACCCAATTTTGCCAAAGCTCCTCCGTTTGTGATCGATGCTGTTTCATAAACGCACAGGGCAGAGTCGTTAACAAAAATATTTGTGTTCCGGGCAAGCAATTCGCACCGACAGTTCGCAATTCCGTCCGCCATCTGCTGTCTGACAGTGTCACATATATCTGCAAAGGAGCGCAGTTCATGAAACCGCAGTCCTAAAGGAAGCGCGTGAACCAACAGGCCGGCTGCCGCGCGTTTTTGCTCGTCAACGCGGTAATGGAAAGCCCATTCCAACAAAATGTCTTTCTTTTTGTTGCACTTACTTATGGCGAAAGCGACAATTACATTAAACAAATTACTTCTTGAGAAGCCTGTCTTTTTCTCAAATTGTTCAAGCTGTTCCACAGTGAGACCGAAAGGCAAAACGCTTATGGCCGCAAGATTTGCTCCGCTGTTCCTGTCGGGTTCCAAGGTATTGCTCCAATCAACCTCTCCGTAAACGCGCTCAAAATACTCTGTTTCCTTCGCGTATTCATCTGTTTGACGGAAAGAGGCTTTTTCGGCAAGATAGCCGTAAAACGTGTCCGGCTTTGGTTCTTCGCCAAGACCGATACGAGCCATGTTCGCCAGGAATACCTGAATACCTGTGCCGTCTATCAGACTGTGATGTATATCGATAAACAGATATGAGCGCTTTTCGGTTTGGAAAACGCGCGCCGTAAACAGAGGCTTTTTAAGCAGAGCCGTGTTATTTATCAAATTCGGGCGCAGCTTTCCAAATTCCTCCTCGGTAATATGCTCGACCTCAACGACCGGGCACAGTTCCGGCGCGTAACGCTGCTGAATATCGCAATCTTCATTGAACTCATATATTGTGGAACAGACCGGGTGGACGCGTATTGTCCTGTTTAGAACATCGCAAAGCCATTCCGTTCGGGAAACATTTTCAAGGGTATAAAGCTGCGTAATATTCAGCATTATTTCCTTAGGAGCGGAAAGCTGCCAGTCAAACATCGCAAGCTGCGTTCCCGTAAGCGGCTGCGGATGCCTGCGCGCGTCGGCCTCCGTTTCCTCCGGCGTGCGTAAGGTCTTTTCACGCATGCGAGCCAGATACAGCTCGGCGATCTTAGCCGCTGTGCGGCCCTGAAAAATATCCATCGCGCTGAAGTTTTCCAGGTCGGCCTCCACAAGCACCTGCATCGAAGCAAGCGAGTCGCCGCCGAGCCGGTAAAAATCATCGTTCCTGCCTACACGCCCGCGCTTGAGAACTTTGGCAAAGGCGTCACAGATACGCTTTTCAATGTCGTTTTCCGGCGCGGCATATTCCGTCTCATAAAGCTCTCTCTGCGGCTCGGGAAGCGCGCGGCGGTTCAGCTTTCCGTTCGGAAGCAGCGGCACGTTTTCGATCCGCATATAATAGGATGGGATCATGTAATACGGCAGCGACTTTTCCAGCTCCGCCCGAAGCGCTTCTTCGCTCATGGGAAGTTCCCCGCTGTAATAAAGGCACAGATAGGACTGGTTCGGCTCCTCAAAGCCTTTGACGGCGCACCACTCAAGACCCGTCACCCGCTGCGTCGTCGCCTCGATCTCGGCCGGTTCGATGCGATTGCCGTTTATCTTGATCATATCGTTTTTGCGGCCAAGCAGCACGATATTGCCGTCCGCGAGCCTTCTCGCCAGGTCGCCCGTGTGGTAAAGACCGTCTCTTATCGCCTCGGCTGTCTGCTCCGGCAGATGGATATATCCGCGCATAAACGGATTTTCAAAGCAAAGCTCGCCCATCTCGCCGTCGGGAACGTCCCGGCCGTTATCATCCAAAAGCCTGAGCTCTATGCCGTCGTATGTGGGCTTGCCGACCGGCGTGACCTCATACGGACGGTCTATGATGAACTTGGCAACATTGAAAGCGCCTTCGCTCATGGAGTAGGTGTTTATGATATCGATACCGTCTATGTATATCCCGTTTGCCGGCTCGCTGCCGGTAAATATGTGCTTCAGGTACGGACCAAGCTCGCCGATCACTCTTATCATGGACGGAGACAGGAAGGTGTCGGTGATGCGATTGCTGCGGTAGTATTTTTTCAGCATCACGGGATTCTTCACGATGTCATAAGGCACGATGTAAAGCGTAAAACCATTGTATATGACCGAGAGAGCCATCTTAATCGAAGCGATAAAGTTGAGCGGCGAGATCAAAGCGAAGCGCGAGTCCTGTGTGATCCTGCGTACACCGTCGGGGTTGCCGCCCGTGATCTGGTTGAGCTTTATATTGCCGTACTCATGCAGGACCCCCTTCGGAAAGCCTGTTGTGCCGGACGTGTAAACGGCAAACGCCGCGTCGTGGGGATCCGTTTTTTCGTAACCGTTCAAAGGCTGCACGGAGCAGATCTCTTGCCACGCCTCGATATTGATAACGGCCTTGCAGCCGCAGTCCCTTTTGATATATTCAATGCGGTCCGGCGCGTAATTGTCCTCGACCACGGTGAAAGCAGCGCCCGCTTTCCATACGCCCAGCATAGCGATGACCGGCATTACCCCGCGGGGTAGGCAGATCAACACAAAGTCTTCTCTGCCTATACCCTTTTGCTTCAGCCACATGTACACCTGCGCGGAGCGCCTATCCACCGATTCTCTGCTGACGCCGCCCGGGCTTACTCCGTCCACCAAAGCGATGCGCCTGGGATCGTTTTTTACATATTCGCTCCAACGGTCGCACAAATACGGTATTTTTTCCAAAAAGTCTAAATTCATAAATGCCCTCCTCTACTTCCCGTCCTTTGACGATCAGCGGTCATCCTTCGGAAAAACGGCGATCTTTGTCTGATTGATCGTTTTTCCGTTTGCCTTGACTTTGCCGAACAGCGAATCGCGGTAGCCGTCGGGCAGAACGGCGATCTTGCTCAGCAGAAAGCCCTTTTTCGCCAATTCGTCACACATAAAAATTCGGAAATCGCCCATGTCAAGGTCCCCGCTTCCCGATTCTATGCTCAGCTTTATGCCGCTTCCCTCGTTCCTGCACTCAAAATGGCGGATACAGATATTTCTTGTGTCCTCATAAGCCTGTATGATGTCTGTCAGCTCCGACGCATAGAGCCGCTTATCTCCTATCAGCAGACTCTCGCTCGTTTTACACAGAAAACGCAAACGGCGTATCCCGTCCTTTATCGTAACGAGCACGACGTCGTGGATATTATAACGATAAAAGCCCGCGTATGACGTCTCGATCAGCTCATATACGCCGCCGTTCTCCGTTTGCGAAAGGGGTATAGGTTCGCCGCCGTCAAGGGGTAAAAATTCAAAATAATACCCAAAAACGGCAAGCAGACCGTCCGGCTCACCGGCAATATCCGGAATATTGAACTTTCCCTCGCTGGCTCCGTAGCCCCAGTCAAGAAATACGGTCTTTTCGGGGAAAGTCTTCCGCAATTCTCTGACGCCGCGGCCCACGCTGCCCGACGTCCAGCAGCAGACGCCGCGGAAACCCGGCCAGACCTTTTCGACGGTAAAGCATCCGTCCTCATTGAAAATGCTTTCGAGCCGTTCGGCGCGTTCGGGATCGGCTTTCCGATATTTCATGAGCTGCGCTTTCCGCTCTTCGGAAATGTCGGCCGAGATCGTCCCATTCCTTATGTCCCGGATCAGCTGTTCTGCCTGCTCCCCGGCCTTTTTCTGCATATTGTGAAAATGGACGATGTTATTTAAGTTGAGTCCGAGAATGTTTTCCTCCGCCAGCGCGAACAGCATTGTCAGGTAGTCCATTTCGTCCAGCGGCACATCGGTAAAACCAAGCATCTCCGCCGGAGGAACCATCGCGCTGCGCAGCCTTTCATCGCTCGCCGTCATACCGGAGGCGCTTCCCGCGGGGATGCCCGCTTTGGTCTTCCCGTAAACACTCGTATTGGCAATGATCAGCGTTTTAGCGTTTTTGACATTCGCCATGCCGGGCATCATTCTGATCATCTCCATTTGCCGCATCGCGCTGACTATATTCTTTACGGCCATGCTGCGCTTGCTGTCCGGAATATACTTCGCCTTGCCCGTGGTGCCGGTGGTCACCACAAAAAACGGCGTCCGCCCGGGTATAAGCACATCGCTTTCTCCGCTGTCCGCCATGCGGTCCACATACGGGCGATAATCCTCGTAATCCATGACCGGTACGCGCTTTTTGAAATCCTCCGCCGAACGAATATCGGCAAATCCGTGCGCCTTGCCAAACTGCGTATCCTTTGCGTAGTTTATTATATCCAAAAGCACACGCTCCTGCATATCGGGGTCCGCGACCGCGCTGCGCAGCAGAAGAGGCAGTCTTCTCATATCCTCCCTGACAAGCTCGTCTATCAAATATGTATTCGACATATCCATGCTCCCCTCTCAATCCTCGTCAACAAGCTTAAAGAAAAATTTTTCCTTAAACAAATTATCGATCACACGTACAGGCTTCAACTGGTTTTCGCTGGTGCCCTTCATTATCATCAGGTCGCGATACAGAGCGTAGGTTTCCGGCTGCACGAACTTCAATACCGTCGGCGCAAGAATGCCCTCTCTGACCTTCGCTCCGAAAGACGGATTCGCGTTTGAAAGCTTATCCTCTATGATCGCGCGATATTCATCGTACTTCTCTTTAGGCAAATGTTTGTGAGGCTCGATAAATACCACATATCGCCCCGGGTTTGCGTCCGTGTCGGCGTAAATACTGTAATCGTTCACGGGCATATTCACGGCCTTTGAGAACTCCTCCACGGCAAATCGCACCGCCGAATCGTTGGTTTTCTCCCCTGCGATGCTGATCAGCTGTTTTTTCCGATACTTAAAGCATATCTTCGGAGATTCGCCCTCGTATCCGTTCACGGTGATAACGTCGCCTATACGATACCTGTAAAAGCCCGAAAAGTTTGTAATGATAATCTCATAGTCCTGTCCGACCCGAAGCTCATTGAGCTTCAATGTCTGTGTTCGCAGCTCTGCCTCGCCGCCCTCGGCGTCCGTGGGCAAAAACTCATAATAGCCGCCCTGGGGGATAAGCGTGTAGTCCATGGACTCTACCTCCGTGACCACGCCCATCAAGGCTTCCGAAGCGCCGTAGTTGCAGAAGGTCATCGGTATGCCGCCGGTATAGCGGCGGAGCTTGTTTGTATATACCACAAATCCGCCCGAGCCGATGGCGTTGATATACTCCATATTTTTCCATACCCTGGGCACAAACGGCTCGTCAAAGCCCTGCTCGAATATGGCGCTCAGCTCGTCTGCGCGCTTCGGGTCGGGGCCAAGGTCTGCGTTGAATTTTTCCCGCAGCGCATCCGGGATGTTCGCCTCCTCGTCCAGCCTGCCGCGGCGGATGTCCCCGACCAGCTTTTCCCAGTTAAGCTCTATGTAATGCAAAAGATCATAGAGGGCCGTCGTAAAGGGCGCTACCATACAGGTAACATCGGGCTCCTTCAGCGCGTAGAAGCTCTTTAGATATTTAAAATCCATCTTTTCCGTGGAATAAAGCACTTCCTTGGGCGAGGCGACCAGATGCTTCATCACTTCTCTTGCATTCATGTACATGGCGCCGGAAATGGAGCCGCAGGGCGTACCGTCGGCCACCTTTGTTTGGGAAACAACGGCCGTAAGGATACGTTTTCCGCTTTTCATCTCCCGGTGCTCATGGTCGCGGATATAGTCCGCGGCAAGCGCGGTGGCGGCGTTGGACGTATACTGTGCGTAGAGCTCCATCGTTTGTGCCGACACGGGTATCCTCTTCGGATTTCCCACGCTGCCGGATGTTAAAGCATAGTGGACGATAGGATAAACGGTGAAAATGTTCTTCTCACCGCGCAGCATCCTTTCAATGCCCTCGGCGTAATCATCATACTCGGTAAACGGTATATTCTTTTTGAAATCTTCTATACTGCGTATTTTTGAAAAGTCATGCGCGACACCGTATTCGGTATTTTCATTGTCCCGCAATATCTTTATCAGCAGCTTGTCCGAAAACTCGCCGGCATGCGCGCAATTTTCTTTCAGTACGGCAAGCGCTGCCCTGCCGGCCTCTGCCGGAGATATTTTTCTGCTGTCGCCATCGTATTGAGGATGACCACAGCCACCGCGATGAGAAAGCTCCCTGCCTCCCGCGGCGCCGGCGGTTACTGCGTCCCGGGTCTCGTAATTCAGTTTCTTTTCCTCGTTCATAGTCCAGCCTCCTTTTATACGCAAATCCTGTTCGGGCGCATCTCGTCCGGTTTTCTCCCAAAATGAATAAATGCAGAATACTGCGCATCGACGCCTTTACCTGGTGGTAACGGAGCCTTGCTTTCGCAAGGCGGCAATCGGCGCGGTTAAGGTCTGTACATGCCTTATGAGCCGTCTGGTCACTTCTCCCGCCGGACACTTGCTCCGGAGTCTCGTCGTTCAGTCTCTTCGTCCTCGCTCACCGTATATTTCCCCTTCAACGTCATTCCCCGACAGGGTATGACCGCACACAACCGCATTTGTAATATTATCAGACAACCCAACGCGGCAGTCAATAGCTGTGTCCCGAATTGCAGAAATCACGACTCGAATTGCGTCCACGGCCCCGAGTCTGCGCAAAAGGTGACGGGCAGAAGTGCACACTCGTAACCCCGGCGGTGCGGACGTCCATCACGACCGGCATGGCCTCACAAAGCTTCTCCGCGCACTCGCAGACCGTATGCCGCACCTCGTCCGCGATATTGCGCTGCTTCTTCCCGGATTCAGGGAATCTGACTTTGATTTTTACCATTTTGAAAACCTTCTTGAAATACAAAAGCCTTGTTTGCGCAAAGGACTATTTTCGTCGGGGCAAACAAAAGACGCCGGTTTTTGTACGCTTTCTTCAGAAAGCACACAAAAACCGGCGTCTTCGTGGCACCCTCGAGACGATTCGAACGTCCGACCCTTCGCTTAGGAGGCGAATGCTCTATCCTGCTGAGCTACGAGGGCATATTCAATTTTTCGTGGGTTCGGAGCTTTCCGGGAAGCGGCCAGGCTGTTTCTTAGGAGGCGAATGCTCTACTACGAGGGCGAGTCGTGCCCGAGTCCCGCGCCGACGTGCGGTGCGGCGGACTTCGGGTACTCCTTATTTTAACCAATGGGCGGCGATTTGTCAAGCGCATACGGCGCGCGGCGCGGAATTTTCCGCGCCGGAGTCCGCGCGGTGCAATGCACGGAACTTTTCTCGCGTCCCGTCGTCTAATTCGCATACCCGAATGAATAAGGAGGTCTCACCATGAAACGCTTCATTGCCATTCTGCTCTGCGCAGCGCTCGCCGCGTGTTCGCTCTCGTCCTGCGGCGAGCTCCGCAGCTGGCTGGACGATCTCTTAGGCGGCGGTGCACGTGCGGAAAAGCCCGTCCTCTACCTCTACCCCGAGGAGACGACCGACGTCTCGGTCGCGCTCACGCTCGACGGTGCTCTCACCTGCTCCTACCCCGAGTACGGCGACGGATGGCGCGTCACGGCGGAGCCGGACGGCACGCTCACCGACGCCTCCGGCACGGAGTACAGCTGTCTCTACTGGGAGGCGGACACGAACGCCGAATTTGACTTCTCGGAAGGCTTCTGCGTTCCGGGCGGGGACACGGCGGCGTTCCTCGAGGACGCGCTCGCGTCGCTCGGGCTCAATCGCCGCGAGGCAAACGAGTTCATCGTCTACTGGCTCCCGCGCATGGAGGGGAACGCGTACAACGTCGTCTCCTTCCAGACTGATGCGTATACCGACGCCGCCGCGCTCGACATCTCCCCCGCCCCGGACACGCTGATACGCGTGTTCATGGCGTGGTATTCCTCTCCGGACGAGGTCGAGATAGCTCCGCAGACGCTCGACGCGCCCGCGCGCGAGGGCTTCGTCGTGGTCGAATGGGGCGGCGCGGAGGTCTGCCGCTGACCGCAGACGGTCCGCCGCTGTTATGCGTCCGGTGTTGCTTCCGCGCTCGAAAGGTGATATAATTATATAGAATGAACCCGCACGGCGCGGAAAATCACTCAACAGGAGGCATACACTATGGCGCTCATTCAATGCAGTTTCATGTCCACCTCTCTCATGCGCACCGTCCCGATACAGGTGGTGCTCCCGACCGACAAGATGACCTTCGGCGCGCCCAAGACCGAGCGGAAGCCATTCAAGACCCTCTACCTGCTGCACGGCATTTTCGGCAGCTACATAGACTGGGTGACCGGCACCCGCATCGAACAGTGGGCGGCGGCGAAGGACCTCGCGGTCGTCATGCCGAGCGGCGACAACCACTTCTACGTCGACGGCGTCCCCGCCGACGCGAAGTACGGCAAGTTCATCTCGCAGGAGCTCGTCGAGTTCACGCGCAAGAGCTTCCCGCTCTCGCACAAGCGCGAGGACACCTTCATCGGCGGCCTCTCGATGGGCGGCTACGGCTCGATAATCAACGCCCTGAACGCGCCCGAGACCTTCGGCGCGGTCTGCGCCCTCTCCAGTGCGCTCATCACCGACGGGCTCACGCAGTACACCGAGAACACCGACCTCATTTTCACCGACCGTGCCTACTACGAGGCGGCGTTCGGCAAGCTCGAGGCCGTCAAGGGCAGCAACAAGGACTACCACGAGATGGCGCGCCGCGTCGCCGCATCCGGAGCGGAGAAGCCGAGGTTCTTCATGAGCTGCGGCACCGAGGACGGGCTTTTCGGCGTCAACGAGGCGTTCATGCACGAGCTGAAGGAGCTCGGCTACGACGTGACGTGGCTCCCCGCCCCCGGCGTCCACGACTGGCTGTTCTGGGACACGCACATCAAGGACGCGCTCGACTGGCTCCCGCTCGGCGAGGAGTCGCAGGGCATAAGCTCCGGGCACGTCTCGGAGTAAAAGGGCCCTTCAGTCGCTCCACACGGACGCCCAACGGCATCACAGCGAATCGTTATGACATGGAACCGCTCTGTATGCAAACCCGGAAGGAGGTCATAACAACATGAAACGTCCGGTCGCTGTTATTCTGGCCATAGCCATTGTCGGTGCTGTTGCGTTCTGTTTTCTGAGGCCGCTTCCCGGAGACGTTCCGTTCATCGTCGAAGGCAGGAGCGATACGGTATACACCTTCACCGAACCGCAGCCGTTCGAGCTCTCCGGCAAGGATGCGGAGCGCATCGAAGCGGTGTATACGGAGACTTTTTCGCGCGGCGCATACACCTCAATGGGGATAACGTTCAGATCGACAGATGACAGGTGCTACACATTCGGGTCGACTTTGTATACACACGGTGAAGGGACCGGTGATCCGGAACACAACTCGTATTTTACCGAGAAATATGAGAACGGAAAATGGTGTGCGTGCGAGAACGGGTCTATGCCGATGTGGGGAGGATATCTCATCGGCAGAGCAAACTATGTTACTTGGGCTTTTTCCTCAACCGAAGAGATGCTGCCCTACAACATTCCTTTGAACATTGACGAACCGGGCAGGTACAGGATAACGTTCTGTTTCAGGGATTATATCCCCTCATCTTCCGAGGATATGCGTTCGGCCGGTTCGAGCGGTGAAGGACTCTACGAAGCCTCGTTTGAATACGACGTCCCGGGGCGCAGTCTGTTTTCCGCAAAGCCGAGAGTCGGCAGCTTTACAATGCAGGACACATCTGCACACTACGACACATGCGCAGAACTGGACATGGTGCTGACAAACTGGCGTATAGGCTTCGGCTACCTTCAGGAAGACGGGAGCGGGATTATGCGGCGCACGGATTCCGGCGAATACGTTCCGGACGACACGGTTGTTATAGCATACGGTTTTAGCGAAAACAACTTCCTGCTCTCCTCGGAGGAAAAGCGCGACTACTATGTGCGCCCGCTGGCAGTGAGTCTCCTGTATTGGGAATACGGCGCCGAATATCGCCTGACGCTCGTGTTCACCGAGAACGAGGATGGCACCGGCGAGAAGTGCTCCGTGACGCTGAATCTCCGGTTTGACGAGTGACCGGCAGGAAAATGAAGGAGCGGGCTTTTGCCCGCTCCTTCATTTTTCCTCGACCGCCTCGCAGAGTTTCGCCGCTTTAGCGGCGAAATAAATTCATATTCGTAAATTTCGGTGGCATGTACGGCGAAATTTACACCTCTCGCCGTTCGCGCTTCGAAGCGGCAAAGCCGCGAGGAACGAAGAACGGCGCTTGCCGCCGGCAGAGCTTTGCTCTGTCCGGCGGTCTCGGCGCGAAAGGGTGCGCAGGGGCATTATATCAAATCTCACTAGGGTCGAATGTATTCCGATGCGGAATATGTCGGCGCCTCGTATTCGCCACGAGCACATTTCGCGCCGACTTTTTTACCAGTTTTCGATACCTCGATAGAGGTTATGCGGCGCGGGGTCGGCGGCGCTTACAGCGCCGCGCCGCGCGATAAGCAGGTGCCGCTCGAACGCGAGCGGCGCTATCGGCGCGTTCCGCGAAATGCAGCCGTAGAGGTTTTCCGCTGCGGCGGCTATGCCGTCCGCGTCCGCCGCGCGGAACGCCGCGAGCAGCTCGGAAAGCTCCTCGTCCGGCGCGCCGCAGAAGTTGAGCGCGCCTCCCGCGCCGAGTATCGAATCTAGAGAGAAGTCGGCCGTGAGCTGCGTCTCGCAGAGCGCGACGTCGAAGTTGCCGCGCGCGAGCGCCGCCGCGTAGTCGTCAAAGCCCATGAGCTCGAGCGTGACGTCAATGCCGAGTTGCCGCCAATCCTCGGAGATGCGCCGCGCCGCCGCCGCTTTAAACGGGTTTTCCTCCGGCGCTATGAGCGTGAGCGCTATCCGGCTCCTGCCGAGCGTGAGGAAGCCTTCGTCGTCCGGCTCGGCGCCGAGCGCTTCTAGCGCAGACGCGGCCTCGGCAAAGCGCGGTGCGGCGTCCGCGTCTGCGCCCAATGCGGACACGGGGCTTGCGGGAAGGTCGGTGGCGTCCGCCGCGCCCGCGAGATCGGAGGCGGCGATCTCCGGGCGGTTCACCGCCCCGGCGAGCGCCGCGCGCACCGGCGCGGACAGCCTGCCGCCGTTGAAGCACAGGTAAAGCATATTCGGCGTTGACCAACCCCACTCCTCGAAGTTGCCGCCGTAGTCGAGGTTGTCGGTGGCGGTCGGGTCGCTCGAAGCGGCGCTGACCGTCCCCTGCTCGAAGCTTGAGACCATCAGCTCGCCCTCCGGGATGTCCACGAGCTCGATGCGGGAAAGGTTTGCCTCCCCGCGCCGCGAGTCGGAGACGCGGAGATACCCGCCGTCCTCGGTTTCGACGAAGGTGTAGAGGCCGGTGCCGGGAGGCGCGGAGTCCTCCGCGCTGCCGGCGCGTATCACCGGCGTGTCAAGCAGCAGCTCGAGCCGCCCGTATACGCCGTCTGTCGCGATGAAAAGCGTCCTGTCGTCTATTGTCATGACCGAGCGCACGGGGCGCAGGCGCGCCGCGTACAAATCGGTGTTCCGCGCGAGCTCGAGGGAGTAGACGACGTCGGCGGCGGTGAGCGGTTCTCCGTCGCTCATCGTGACGCCACGGCGGAGCGTCACCGTCCACACCTCGCCCTCGTGCGATATTTCCTCGCAGAGCACCGGCTCCGCCTCGTAGTCCGGCGTGACCTCGAAAAGTCCCTCGTACATCAGCGGAGCGAGCTCGAGATTGAGGCGGTTGGTGCCGGTTATCGGATTCAGAGACGCGGTGGAGCTGTACGCCACGCCGAAGGCCTCCACCGACGCGGGGCCTCCCGGCAGGACTATCCCCGCAGACGGGGACGGCTCCTCCGGCGTGACCTCGACGAGTGTGTCGGTGATGTCCTCACCGCCCTCGCACCCCGCGCACGTCACGAGGACGGCGAGCGCGAGCAGCAGCGACGCGGCGCGCCTCATCGCCCCGCCCTCCCCGGCATTATCACCGCGCCCTGGACGCCGCGACGGTCGCCCGTGCGGCGGTGGGAGAAGAAATACTCCGGCTCGCAGAGCGTGCAGTGCGTGTCGAGGTCTATGTTTTCCGCGCGCAGTCCCGCGCGCACAAGCTCCGTAAAGTTCAGCATTCCGAGGTCGGGGAAGAACTTCTCCCCGCGCTTGGGGCAGAGCGGCGCGGCGGCGTCTCCGAAGCGGCGCGCCATCGCCTCCGCGACCTCCGGGCCGGTCTCAAAGCGGTCGCGCGAGATGTGCGGCCCTATCGCCGCGACGAGGCGGCGCGGCTCCGCGCCGTACTCCTCCGCGAGCCGCTCCACGGCGCGTCCCGCTATCCCCGCGGCAGTGCCGCGCCATCCCGCGTGGACGGCGGCGGCCGCGCCGCTCACCGGGTCGAATATCAGCACCGGCGTGCAGTCCGCGACGAATACCATCAGCGCGAGCGCCGCGCGGTCGCTTATGACGCCGTCCGCGTCCGGACGGTCGGGGCGGAAAAGTCCCTCCCCCGCGTCCGCGCGGCGGACATTGTCCGAGTGTACCTGACGGCTCATGACTACGTTTTCGCGCGAAAAGCCTACGGCCTCCGCAAGGAGGTCGTAGTTTTTATACACGTTCTCCGGGTCGTCTCCGCAGGATATGCGGAGATTCAGCGAGGCATATTCTCCCCCGCTCACGCCGCCGCGCCGCGTCGTGAACGCGTGGCGCGCGCCGGCTTCCCGCAGCTTGTCGCTGACGAGCAGGGTAAGACCCCGCTCCTGTATCATACGGAGCGCCATCAGTTCGCGTCTTTGTCGGCGTTCTGGACGGACGGAGCGCCGTTAGGATACCTGCCGTGGCACTTCTTGTACTTGAGGCCGCTTCCGCAGGGACAGGGCTCATTCGGACCTATCTTCTTGCCGACGCGCACCGGCGCGCGGGTGACGGTCTTTGCCGCCTTCGCTGTCGAGGGGAAGTTCCCGTGGGACGCCTCGGTGGGCTTCGCCACCGCCTGACGCTTAGGCTGTTCGCGCGTGATGCGGACGGTGAGGATATACTTTGGCGTGTCCTCGCGTATCGAGGCTATCATCTCATCAAACATATCCATGCCCTCGCGCTTGTACTCGTTCTTCGGGTCGACCTGCGCGTAGGCGCGGAGGCCGATGCCCTGACGGAGCTCCTGCATCGCGTCGATGTGGTCCATCCAGCGGTTGTCGACCGTGCGGAGAAGTATTACACGCTCGAGCTCGCGCATATTCTCGGAGCCTATCTCCGCCTCGCGGCGCTCGTATGCCTCGTGACCGCGCCGCTTGAGGAATTCCTCAAGCTCGCTCCTGCTCTGTCCCTCAAACTTCAGCTCGCCCTTCTCGAGGAATATCTGCTCGTACTTGACGGCAAGCTCCTCGACCTGGTACGCCTCCGGCGCCTTCTCGTC
>CANPWY010000020.1 GCA_947585215.1 uncultured Clostridia bacterium | reverse complement strand
CGTCTCAGGATATACTACATGACCCAGACCGGCGTGAAGCCGCCGAACTTCGTCGCCTTCTGCAACGACCCGGAGCTTTTCGGTTTCGGGTACAGGAGGTACATCGAGAACCGGCTGCGCGAGGCGTACGGATTCGACGGGACGCCGGTCCGGCTCGTCGTGAAGCAGCGCGGCGAGGGCGCCGCGCCCGCCGTCAAATAAGGGGGAGATGCCGTTATGAATTTCTATCTCAAGCTAGCGCTCGTCTGCGTTGTGAGCTACCTGCTCGGCAGCCTCAACTTCTCTATAATCTGCTCGCGGATATTCCAGAAGGACGACGTGCGCGAGCACGGCAGCGGCAACGCCGGTATAACGAACTATCTCCGCAACTACGGCGGCTTCTCGACGCTCATAGTGATGGTGGGCGACCTCGGAAAGTGCATAGCGGCGGTTCTGATAGTGGAGGCGCTCTTCCGCGGCGACACCGTCGCCGGTTACGAAATATCCGGCACCGCGAAGTTCCTCGCGGGCTTCTTCGTAATAATCGGCCACCTCTACCCCGTCTGGTTCGGGTTCAAGGGCGGCAAGGGCGTACTCAGCGTCGCGGCGCTGATACTCGCGTTTGACTGGCGGGTGTTCCTCATTGCCATATCGCTCTTTATCATCATCGTGCTCGCGACGCGGTACGTGTCGCTCGGTTCGATACTCGCGGTTTGGTTTGCGGAAATCCTGCTCTGGATATTCAACCATACCGACCCGCTCTGCTGGACCTACGTACTTATCTTCGGGCTCATCGCCGTGATAGTCACGGTGAAGCACGCCTCGAACATCAAGCGTCTCGTAAATCATACCGAGTCAAAGTTCTCGGTTGGTAAAAAGCACAAGGAATAACAAAATCAAAGGTTTGGAGGAATCAACATGGCAAAGGACGGAAAGAAAGGCATAATTGCCGAATTCAAGGAGTTCATCTCCCGCGGCAACGTCGTGGACATGGCGGTAGGCGTCATAATCGGCGGCGCGTTCACACAGATAGTGAATTCGCTTGTCAATGACGTTGTGATGCCCGCGATAGGCTACATAATCGGCGGCATATCGTTCAGCGACTTCAAGATAGTGCTCGCCGAGGCCACCGAAGAGACCGCCGAGGCCGCCATATATTACGGCAACTTCATCCAGATGGTAATAAACTTCCTGCTCATCGCCGTCGTCGTGTTCACGATGGTCAAGGTGATAAACCGCTTCCACCGCAAGAAGGAGGTCGTGGTCGTCGAGGAGCCCGCGCCGGAGCCCGAGCCCTCGAACGAGGAAAAGCTTCTTACCGAGATCCGCGACCTGCTCAAGAAATAATTTTTCTTTCGCAGACGCATACATATTCGATAGGACGAGCCGCGTGAAGCCGCCGATACCGGCGGTTTCACGCGGCTTTTTCGCCGCTTTCGACCGTCGATTCCGATTTTTGCCTTTTTGCGCGTTTCTCTTGAAATCGCCCGAAAATGTGATATACTTAGAATAGTTTTTCCCATTACCGTAAAGGAGTGAAAATAATGAAATACGATTTTGATACCCCCGTCAATCGATTCGGTACATATTCTGCCAAGTGGGACGGCTCCGCCGCGCGCTACAAGCCCGGCTTCATCCCGCTCTTCGTCGCGGACATGGACCTCAAGTGCGCGCCGCAGATAATCAAGGCTCTGCACCGCACCGCTGACCATGAGATCTTCGGCTACACCATGCCGCCTCAGGAGTACTTCGACGCAGTCATTCGCTGGTTTGACACTCACTACGGCTGGAAGATAGAGAAGGACTGGATACTCCCGTCCGCCGGCACCTGCTCGGGCATCAACAAGGTGATAGAGGCGTTCTCGAACATCGGGGACGGTGTCATCATCACCCGCCCGGTCTACGGTCACTTCACCGGCATGATCGAGGGCGACACGCACCGTAAGGCCGTCGACTGCCACCTCCACCTCGACGAGAACAACGTCTGGCGCATGGACTTCGACGAGATAGAGAAACAGTGCAGTGACTCGCACAACCGCATCTTCCTGCTCTGCTCGCCGCACAACCCCGTCGGTCGCGTGTGGGAGCCGTGGGAGCTCCAGAAGATAGTCGAGATAACGAAGCGCCACAACGTCCTGCTGATAGTCGACGAGATACACTGCGACCTCATCCGCAAGGGCGTGAAGTTCACCTCTGTCGGCACCATGACCGACGACTATTCCAACATCGTCGTCGCCGGCGGCCTCGGCAAGACCTTCAACATCGCGGGTCTCGCCTGCTCAAACCTCATCATTCCGAACAAGTTCCTCCGCGAGCGCTACCGTCAGGCGGGTGGCGGCGGTGGAATGACCCCGTTCGGCGTCTCGGCCGTCATCTCGGCCTATACCGAGTGTGACGACTGGGTCGAGGAGCTCAACGAGTACCTCGACGGCAACGTCGAGCTCGCCATGAACTTCTTTGCCGAGAAGATGCCGTGGGTCAAGATCTCCTACCCGCAGGGCACCTACTGCCTCTGGCTCGACTTCAGCGCGAGCGGGCTCGACGGTGACGAGATCCATCGCCGCATCTACGACGAGGCGAACGTCATCCTTCAGGACGGCAAGGTACACGACCCGGTCTACGGCGCGTGCTGTCAGCGTATGTGCGTGCCCACCGCCCGCAGTGTCCTCAAGGAGGCGCTCGAGCGCATCGAGGCGCAGTTCAAGGACATCAAGGTAAAATAAGCATATCACGTGAAACGACCCTCCTTTTCGGAGGGTCGTTTTTTTGCGTCCGCGTTTCCGGACATGGAAAAGGCGGCTCAGGGAGCCCGCCTTTCACATTCTTCCCAATCATTCCGTTCTCAGCGCTTCGACCGGGTCCTTCCGCGCCGCAATGCGGCTCGGGACGAGACCGGCGATAAACGTCAGTGCCATGCTGATAAGCACGAGTATCACGCCGCCCTGCCACGGCAGACCGGCGATATTCGATATATCCGCGAGGTGCTTGATTATCGCGTTCACCGGCACGCAGAGCAGTATCGTGACGAGTATGCCGAGCGCTCCGGCGCTGAAGCCGACTATAAGAGTCTCCGCGTTGAACACACGGCTGATATCCTTCTTCGAGGCGCCCATCGCGCGGAGGATGCCTATCTCCTTGGTGCGTTCGAGCACCGAGATGTAGGTTATAATGCCTATCATTATCGAGCTCACGACAAGCGAAATGGCGACAAACGCTATCAGGATGTAGCTTATCGCGTCGATTATCGTGGAGACCGAGGTCATCAGCAGGCCGACGAGGTCGGTGTAGCTTATGACGTTTTCCTCCCTGCCCTCGTTCTCCATGCGGGTATTGTAGTCGTTTATTATGTCGACGAGCTGTTCCTTCGACTCGAAGTCCTTCGCGTAGAGCTGTATCCCGCTCGGGACCTCGACGTCCGCGACGCCGAGGATGTTGAGGTTTCCGTCGTAGGTCGCACTCGTCGTCATCGAGGCAGCCATCTGCGCTATCGCGGCGGCGCGTTCCTCCTCGCTGAGGCTCATGAGGTACTGCTGCTGCTCGGGCGGGAGCGCCGTGATGTCAAACTCGGGCGCATCCTCTCCCGCGTCGAACGCTATGCCGGTGAAGACGTCGGTCTCCGGGTCTGCAAGCTGAGCCACGACGGCGGGGCACTCGTTTGTCCGCTTTATCATCTCGTCCATCAGCTCGGAGCGGTAGCCCACCATGCCGTTCGTCGTTATCGCGACGGCGTTCTCCTCCGGGCGGAGGATGCCGACGACCTTGACCTCCGGCGCGTCCTCGAGCGCAGTGCGCATGAACTCCTCGTCCCCACTCATGTCGACAAACACGCCGTCCGCCGTCTCGGAGTACCGTGCGGCCGTGGGCAGGAGCTTGAAGCGGAGCGCGAGTATCTCGTCGTAGCCGTAGCTCTCGGGGTACTCCGGCGACTCGTACTCCTCGCCCTTCATCGTGGCCTCCATCATGTCGCCGAGCTCGGCGGCGTCCATCAGGCCGAGGCCGTAGAGGGTGAGGTCGGTGACTTCGTTGTTGCTGTCGACTATCACGACGACCTCGTTCCACGCCTCCGGCATACGGCCCGCGAGGACGTCATACTGCACCGCAAGGAGGTCTTCTCCGCCGACGAGCTCGCTCCAGACGTCTCCGCCGCTCATGCCGCCCATGGCGCCGCCGCTCATGCCGGCCTGCATCTCCATCATCTGACCCATTCCCATCTCGTCAAAGACGGTGCTCGGGTTCACCTGCTTTACTCCGTCCGACGTGTCCGCCTTGTAGATGAGAAGCGGCGTGGAGTAGCTGTACTGGACGTCGTTCACAAGCTCCTTGACGCCGTTCGAGTCGTCCTCAATAAACGCGCGGAAGTCGGTAAGGTTGTTCGTCGTTATCTCGCTTACGACGGTGTCGAGCATACCGGTCATGAGGCGGACGGGGTATATCCTGTCGTCATTGTGTTCCTCGACCTCGGTGCGGGCGCTCATCATCGAGGTCATCATGCCGGTGAGGTCTACCGACTCGTCCTGTATCGTGAGAGGATAGCTCGAGAGCGTGTCCTCCTGAATGCGGTCGATGTAGTTCTGCATTCCGCTCGAGAGCGAGAGGATGAGCGCTATGCCGATGATTCCGATGCTCCCCGCGAACGCCGTGAGGAACGTCCTGCCCTTCTTTGTCATGAGGTTTGTCATGCTGAGTGAGAACGCGGTCGCAAGGCTCATCGGCTTCTTGCGGGTGCGCTTTTTCTTCTGCTCCGCCTTCTCCTCCTCCGGCAGGAAGGGGTTCGAGTCGTCTATGACGCGGCCGTCGAGTATCCTTATGGTGCGGGTGGAGTAGCGCTCCGCGAGGTCGGGGTTGTGCGTGACCATTATGACGAGGCGGTCCTTCGCTATCTCCTTGAGGAGGTCCATGACCTGTATGCTCGTCTCGCTGTCGAGCGCGCCGGTGGGTTCGTCCGCAAGGAGGATGCGCGGATTGCCTGCGAGTGCGCGCGCTATCGCGACGCGCTGCATCTGTCCGCCGGAGAGCTGGTTTGGCTTCTTGTTGATTATCCCGCCGAGGCCGACCTCATGCAGTGCCGCGATAGCGCGGCGGCGACGCTCCGACTTTGAGACGCCGGAGAGCGTCATACCGAGCTCGACGTTTGAGAGTATCGTCTGGTGCGGGATGAGATTGTAGCTCTGGAACACGAAGCCCACCGACGTGTTGCGGTACACGTCCCAGTCGCCGTCCCGGTACTCCTTGGTGGAGCGCCCGTCGATTATGAGGTCGCCGGAGGTGTAGCGGTCGAGGCCGCCGATTATGTTCAGCAGCGTCGTCTTGCCGCATCCGCTCGGGCCGAGTATCGACACGAATTCGCTGTCACGGAAGTTAAGATCCACTCCCCGAAGCGCCGCGACCTCGGTGTCGCCCGCCTTGTAGTTCTTGACTATGTTCTTTAATCTGAGCATCTGAGTTCTCCCCCGTAAAATGTCGGAAAAAGCTGTTCTCACGGCAAAACGCAAAACAGCCGGCGGCGGCAAATTATGCCGCCGTCAGCTATTTTAACCTCTGCGCGCCGCCGCGTCAAGCGGAAAGGCGCATTGTTTACAAATTGTTCACTATTACAACTATCTTTGCCGCGCCGAAGCCTCACAGCTTCTCCTGCGCAAAGGGGCAGACGTTGCGGGTGTCAAAGACAATCTTGCCCTCGAGCGCGCTCATGCGCTGTTTTATCTCGGTGTGGCCGACGAGTATCACCACGAGGTCGACGGAGTTCACGAACTCATCGAAGTCGTGCATCTGTCCCTCGCACACGTCGTCCTTCACGAACGGGTCGTAGACCTTCACGCCGGTGGCGAGGTGGCGCTTCATGCAGTCGAGGAGCTGGAGCGTCGGGCTCTCGCGGATGTCGTCGACGTCCTCCTTGTAGGTGAGGCCGTACAGTCCGACGCGGCTGTTGTCCTTTATGCCGTACTTCTCCTTTAGCTCGCTTATCCGCTCGAGGACGAATTCCGGCATCGAGGCGTTCACCGACACTGCGGCAAACGTGAGCTCCGCGAGCGACCCGAAGTCGCCCACAAGGAACCACGGGTCGACCGAGATGCAGTGACCTCCGACGCCCGGCCCGGGGCTCAGGATGTTCACGCGCGGGTGCTTGTTTGCTATGCGTATGACCTCCTGTACGTCCATGCCCTTGACGCGGCAGAGCTTCGCAAGCTCGTTTGCGTAGGCGATATTTATCGAGCGGAAGGTGTTCTCGACGACCTTCGTCATCTCCGCCGTGCGGATGTCGGTCGTGACTATCTCGCCCTTGCAGAAGGTGCCGTACAGCTCGCGTATGAGCTCCGCGATTTCCGGCTCGTCCGCGCCGACGGTGCGGGCGTTGTGCTCGAGCTCGTAGAGCATGTTGCCGGGGATGATGCGCTCCGGCGCGTGCGCGAGGTGCGCGTCCACGCCGAGCGTGAAGCCGTGCCGTGCGAAGAGCGGCCGGACGTGTTCGTCTATCGTTCCGGGGGACACGGTGCTCTCCACAACGACTACCGCGCCCTTCGGCATGACGTCGAGGACGCTGTCCACCGCACGGACTATGAAGCTTGCGTCCACCTTCTTTGTCATCTCGTCGTAGGGCGTGGGCATTGTAACGACGTATATGTCCGCTATGGGGTACTCGGTAGAGAAGGTCATTTTCTTCGAGACGGCGGCGGCAAAGAGGCCGTCCAGCCCGTCCTCCTTGAATGTGACCTTCCCCGCCCGAAGCGAGGCGACGGTATCCTCCTTGATGTCCACCCCGGTGACGTCCACGCCGTTCGCGGCGAGGGACAGCGCCGTCGGCAGTCCGATATATCCGAGCCCTATCACTCCAACCTTCTTGTCAAGCACGCTCATTTCACATATTTTCCTTTCTTTTGATTTTGACTGTAAATCAGCGCCGCGCTCAGCCCGGCTGCTCCTTCGGGCCTGCCGGCGGCTCGTGTGCCTCCTCCAGCGCGGGAATGCCGGGGAAATACTGCTGTATGACGGGCTCTCCGCCGCCCTCGGGCAGTTCCTCTCCCGCCCGCAGCTCCTCGTCTACGATGTCGCTCGTCCAGTTCATGAACTGTATCTCCGGTAGTGACGGTACGCTGTAGCGGTCAATCCTCATGTTCCCCTCGCGGTCGCGCATCGGCCCTATGAACGGGTGCACGTCGTGCGAGGCGGTGAGGGCGGTCGTGAGTATGTGCGAAAGGCGCGAGGCGTGGGTGCCTATGACCTCGTCAACGGCGTATATCTTCGCCATCCCGCTCTTGAGCCCGAGCCAGAAGTATATGCTTGGGAACGCCTCGCAGTGCTCACGCACCCGCACGAACGCGCCGCCGAGGTAGTCGCTCATAATGCGGCGGTACATCACTCCCCAGTCTATCGCCGGGGCGGCGAGGTATTCCTTTATCCTGCCGTTCGAGCCGACCGAGGCGAGCATCGCATACAGGTCGTCGCACGGTTTGAGGTTCACCGAGCCGTAGGTCGGGTACTGGCTGAGAATTACGTCCGCCCCGCGCTCCGCGAGCATCCTGCGGCAGAGGCGGTCCTCGTCGCCCGAGAAGTTGACGCGCGGCTTGCACCGCTTGACCGATATGTTCCGGTTGACGAGCCGCGCGCCCTGCGCGAAGGCGTTGACGACGTATGTGGAGTCGGTGGCGCGCTGAGGCATGTCGACTATTCCGATTATGTCGTTCTTGGTGTACGACCCGGCTATCGCTCCGAGCACGAAGGCCGGCTCGTAGAGCTTGCAGTAGTAGGTGTGGAGCATCATCCCGGGGAAGGTGTGGCCGCAGTTCAGCACAAGCACCTCCGGGTGCTCGAGCGTCATCTGCCATGCGGCGTGGGCGTAGGCGCTGTTGACGGTGAAGAGCACGTCCGGCTTCTCCTCGGCGATTATCTCGCGCAGACGGTCGTGCGCCTCCTGCTCGGAGACGGAGTAGACAGCCTTCGTCGTGACCCGCCCGTCAAAGAACCGCTCCATATCCTGCCGCCCAAGCTCGTGGGAACGGGTCCAATAGGATGTCTCCGGCGTGGCGTTGTACACGAACACCGCATGCGCTCTCCGCGAGCCTATACCGAGTATGCCGCGTCCGCTCTCCGGCGAGCTCTCTCCGGTCTCGACTATGTACGGCGGCACGCGGTCGTTCACCTGGCGGAACTGCGGCTCGCAGGCGCGGACGCGCTCGCCCAGCTCCTCAAGGCTTATGTCGTAGGGGAATTCGTACACCCCGAGGTATATCATGAACGCGTCGCCCGTGGTCATATCTATGTCGCGGAAGCCGGCGCGCTGATACTCGAGCGAGAAATCGCGGTAGGACTTTGGCAGCCACTCGTGCGGTTCGAGTCCCTTCAGCGCCGGCGTGCGCTCCGCGAAGTTCCTCGCCCACGCGATGAGCGCGGTGAACGCGCCGGGGTGCGAGAACCACATGTCGTTGAACGCGAAGAGGCGCGGATTGTACTCCATTATCTCGTAGTATATCCGCACGTTGTCGTCATTCGGGTCGTACTTGGGCACTATCCTCGTTATGTCGGCGGAGATGGAATACGCGCCGACGTAGTTCATCACCGAAACGCGCTTGTTTCCCTCGATCACGTAGAAGAGCCCCATGTACTCGTAGACCTTTATCGGGTCGGTGATGCCGTCCTTCAGATGGTAGCTGTAGAGCGAGCGCCATTTGAAAGCGAACTCGCTTCCCTCGTCGTAGAGCGGCATGAAGTTTCCGGCAAAGGCGTCCGCCCTCGCCGAGGTGTACGTTCCGACTATCTTTTTCAGCGCTATCTCGTGGACGCCGAGCGAGATCTCGCCCATCGTCTCTACGCCGTCAAGCTCGCTCTCGAGGACCGCGAGCCCGCCGCCGTATTTGTCCTTCGAGTGGTCGCCGAGCCACTTGCGCCCGGCGCGCCGCGCGTTCTGATACGGTACTATGCCGTTTGAAGTCTCAGGCATGTTTATCTCCTTATATTATATCCGTCTGTTTTATCTGTTAACGGGTCGACTTGTGTTTTTCGGAAATATGTGATTGCGGCAAAAGCGCCGTGCAGCTTGTTCCGTGTCGGCACTTCCTGCCGGGCGCATCCGCTTTCGGCGAAGAGCGCCGCAAGCCAGCTTTTATACCTACCGGAGAGCTCTAAAGGCGCAAAATTAGTTCCAATCTGTTTTTCCGACGGCAGTATGTCGGAAAAACTCCTCTCTCGGAGCGCGCGGCTGCGATTTGCCGCGACTATTATATCACACGCGCGCGGCAAAGTCCACAACCGTTTCCGCGCGAAGTGGGATATATCCGGATTTTTTTGAAAAAACCCTTGCAATTCACTCGGCTTTCTGCTATTATATTATCTGCGCCGATGCTCGGCGTCTCTGTTTTGCCGTTTCACGCCCTCCCGAGGGCGTCGGATATGGTACTTTTATTACTTCTTGGGAGGTGCAAAGGATGGCTAAGTGTCAGTTCTGCGGCAAGGGTGTGACGTTCGGGATAAACGTCAGCCACTCGCATCGCCGTACCAATCGTATGTGGAAACCGAATGTCAAGCGCGTCAAGGCGATAGTTGACGGCAAGCCTTGCCACGTCTACGCTTGCACGCGGTGCCTCCGCTCGGGCAAGGTCACCCGCGCGATATAACTTCGGCGGGCAACAGGTAACGACCGAAACCGGAAAGCTTATGCTTTCCGGTTTTTTTATCGTGGGGAACAGATTGCGGGCTTCGCCCGCAATCTGTTCCCCACGAGAAGTTCACTTGGAATTGCGCAGGCGCAATTCCAAGTGAAACTGTCGGATAGGGCGAAGCCCTACCGACAGTAAACGCTGCGCTACGCAATTCCCACGCGGTCGGAGACCGCGTGGGAGCCCTTCCGATTGAATGCTCGGGGCAAATGAATTGCCCCTGCGCGAAGTTGACGGCTTTGCCGTCAACTTCAACCGCGCGAACCGGCGCGGAATGCGCCTGCGGCGCTTCGAAGCACGCTCCGCGAGAAGAGTTTTTTCCGACGCGCATGTCGTCGGAAAAAACGGATTGACTTTATTTCGCGCCTATCGGCGCGAAACTCTGCGAGGCTTTTGCCGGGGCGTCGGCGCAGAGCGCCGCTACGCACCAAATTTGCACAGCCGGAATTCATTTCCGGCGAGCATTTCAATCAAGGGGAACCCAAACGGCGCTTTGCGCCGTTTGGGATTTGGCGCATTCTCTGCGAGGCTTTTGCTTCTCCGGGTTTGGAAAGCATTCTACCCGGCGTTCTCGTCCCGGCGCGCGGCGCGCTCCTCGTCCTCGTCGATGTCGTCCTTTATCTCGTACATTATCGCGCGCGCGACCGCACCGTAGACATCCTCGGCAAGCGAAAACGCCTGCTCAAGCTCCCGCTCGCCTATCTCGAAGGGCAGGTCGGTGGGGTAGCGCGTCTCGATGTAGTAGCGGTTGAACGGCGGCGTTCTGTCCACGAACTTCGCAAAGCTCTTGTCTGCGCGCGCCGCCTGCCGCGAGAGAAACGTTATGTTGTGGCCGTCGACGTGCCGTCCGTTCCGAAAGAGCAGGAAGCACTTGAAGCTCTTCTCGAGTGCCTGATGGCAGTGGTACACGACCGTCCTGCCGTCCGCGCCGACGCCGCGCAGTATCCTCGCCGCGCGCAGGTCGGTCTCGGCGTGGTCGAGCCACTCGTAGTAGCGGCGGCTGTCGTTCGTGCCGGTGTTACGCCTCGACATACTCGCGTCCCTTCTCGGCTATGCGGCTCGCGTAGGACTGCGGATCGCACCGCAACGTCTCCCACTCCGACGGGGTGTAGATTAGGACGTCGAGCGCGACGTCGCCGTCTATGCCGAGGTACAGCTCCCTCTCGAGCGCGTCCTTGTCCTGCGTGTCCGCTATGACGCATACCTTCACGCCGCGTATCTGCTCCCCCGCGCCCTCGCGCTTGAGGCCGTAGACTATCAGCTGCTCCGCGCGGGATATGCGGCGCACCTCCGCGAGGACTTCCTTCAGCTCATCCATTTTCGCACCTCATATCCTGTCAAACAAAAGCTCCAAGTCGAACTTCTTTTTTCCGCTCGGGTCGGTTCCCCGCACAAAGCGGCGCAGTCCCTCCCCCGCGTCGGATATAACGAGCGTCTCACCCTCGCGAGTCTCCGCCGCGTAGCCAATGTTTATCCCCTTCACCCAGAGATTCGGCTCACGCTCGACCGCGAGGTGATCCTCCGCCATGTCGATGTAGCGCGTGTTGTGGACGTGGCGGTTCATGTCGAGGTCGCTGTAGCGGACGGCGAAGCTCTCCGCGTTCCGGTACTCCAGAGCCGTGGATATTCGCGCCGGCGCCTCGAAGCGCGGGTCGCCGCGGTGCCGGAATCCGGTGAGCTCATAGAACTTTGCCGGCGGAAGTATCTTCCTCGTGTCGACGTCTGCGAGCACCCAGACGGCGCTCGCCTCGCCGATGCTCCCGTCCTCCGCGAAAATCTCGGTCTCTCTGGGAAAGTAGGCGTTCTTCGGCGTCGCCGCCCACGTCCGCAGGCGAAGCGTCTCGCCATAGAGCGGGGGACGCTTCAGCGCGACGCGGGTGCGGACGATTATCCACGCCGCGTTCAGCTCGCGCGTCGTGTGGTCCCAGCCGAATCCAAGCCCCGAGACGTGCTCCACCGCGACGTTTTCCAGAAACATCATCAGCGCCGAGGGCTTGAGCCGTCCGAAGTAGTCGGTGCCGCCCATCGTCGCGATGTAGTCCTTTTCAAAGTAATCCTCGTAAACCATTTTACCTCCGCTGTGCTTTGCATATCTATACATTTATATTATAGACCCGCGCGCCGCTTCTGACAAGCGGAAATTCGCGCGGCGGCGTCCGTGCGGACGCGCCATTAACTCAACAGATTTTCGTCTTTTTGATATGGAAATCCGCCCCGGGTTTTGGTATTATATTATCAGAGATACCATCGGCGGAAGCAGTCCGCTTTACGCCTTACATTTTTACAAGGAGGAGATACAGATGAAACGGTTTGATTTCTGCGGAGGCTGGACGTTTGCAAAGCAGGGCGGAACGCCCGTGCCGGTCACTCTCCCGCACGACGCGCAGATACTTGAGACGCGCGACCCGTCTGTCTCGGACGGCGGCCACGGCTACTTCCCCGGCGGCGTGTACGTCTACGAGAAGACGTTCGACGCGCCTGAGGACTGGCGCGGGTGCCGCGTCGAGGTCGAGTTCGAGGGCGTCTACAAGAACGCTACTGTCGCGCTGAACGGGCGCGAGCTCGCGTTCCATCCCTACGGCTACACCGCGTTTTCCGTGCCGCTCGAGGGACTGAAAGCAGGCGAAAAGAACACCCTCACCGTCACGGCGGACAACTCGAAGCTTCCAAACTCCCGCTGGTACACCGGCTCGGGCATCTACCGCCCTGTCTGGCTCTACGTCGGCGGAGAGAGCCGCATCGAGCGCGGCGGCGTGAAGATAACGACGCTCGGGATCTCCCCCGCGCGCATCCGCGTGGACACCGCCGCGACCCGCGGCGATATAACGGTCGAGATACTTGACGGCGACGCCGTCGTCGCCGAAGGTCACGGCGCGTCGGTCGGCATGACCGTCCCCGCCGCGAAGCTGTGGAGCGCGGAGACGCCGAACCTCTACACCTGCCGCGTCACCCTCCGCGAGAACGGTGAAGTCACCGACGTCGTGTGCGAGCGCTTCGGCATCCGCGAGCTCAAGTGGAGCCCGAAGGGCTTCTTTGTCAACGGCGAGGAGACTCTGCTCCGCGGCGGCTGTATCCACCACGACAACGGCATCCTCGGCGCGGCGTCCTTCCCGAAGAGCGACCGCCGCCGCGTGGAGATACTCAAGGTCAACGGCTTCAACGCAATACGCTCTGCCCACAACCCGACGTCCCGCGCGATAGTCGAGGCGTGCGACGAGCTCGGAATGTACCTTATGGATGAGACCTTCGACATGTGGTACAGCCGTAAGACGAAGAACGACTATGGCAACGACTTCCCGGAGTGGTGGCGGCGCGACGTCACGATGATGGTCGAGCGTGACTACAACCACCCGTCGGTCGTCCTCTACTCTATCGGCAACGAGGTAAGCGAGCCCGCGGAGGAGAAGGGCGTCGCCACCGGCAAGGCGCTCGTAGACTTCATACATTCGCTCGACCCGAGCCGCCCGGTCACCTGCGGCGCAAACCTCATGATAATGGCCGCGGCCGCCGCCGGAAAGGGCATCTACAACGACGGCGACAGCGCTCCCTCCACCGGCGGCGGCGACCCGACGAACACCAGCGCCGACTTCAACGAGATGGTCTCGCAGATAGGCGCGGGCATGAACAACTCCGCCGTCGCGCCGGAGGTGGACGCGCTCACGAGTTCCTTCCTCGACTGTCTCGACATCGCGGGCTACAACTACGCCTCCGGGCGCTATCCGCTCGAGGGCGAGGCGCACCCAAACCGCGTCGTCGTCGGAAGCGAGACCTTCCCGCAGGACATCTGGAAGAACTGGGAGATGGTGAAGAAATACCCCTACCTCATCGGCGACTTCATGTGGGTGTCCTGGGACTACCTCGGCGAGGCCGGCATAGGCGCGTGGAGCTATGACGGGGCCATGCCGTTCAACCGTCCGCACCCGTGGTTCATGGCAGGCTCCGGCGCCATTGACATCCTCGGCGATCCGGACGCCTCCTGCCGCTATGCGGAGACGGTCTGGGGCCTGGCGCACGAGCCGGTGGTCGCGGTGAAGCCGGTAAATCATCCCGGCGTGAAGGTGACCCGCTCGGTCTGGCGCGGCACCAACGCCATGGAGAGCTGGAGCTGGCGCGGCTGTGACGGGAACGACGCGGAGGTCGAGGTCTACTCGAACGCCGCCGAGGTTGAGCTTTTCCTGAACGGAAAGAGCCTCGGAAGAAAGCCCGTCGCCGAGTGCATGGCGATATTCAACATCAAGTATGCCCCCGGGAAGCTCGAGGCCGTCTCCTACAACTCGGACGGCAGCGAGGCCGGGCGCGGATGCCTCGTAAGCGCGGAGGGCGACATTTCGATAGCGCTCACCCCGGAGGACGCGGCGCTCGCGGCGGGTGAAATAGGCTACGTCCCGGTGACGCTCGTGGGCGAGAACGGCATAGCCGAGATGAACGCCGACCGCCTCCTGCACGCATCGGTCGAGGGCGGCGAGCTGCTTGCCTTCGGCAGTGCGAACCCGTGCACCGAGGAGCAGTTCCACACCGGCAGCTACACGACCTTCTACGGTCGCGCGCTCGCGATAGTCCGCTCGAACGGTTCGCCGCTCACCCTCACCGTCTCGGACGGCGAGAAGAGCGCGTCGGTGACGATAGCCGCGAAATAGTTGTCGAACGGTATAAATATCTGTCGATATAACGATTAGTATATCAAATGTGCAAAAAGTGTGGAGGCCTGCGGCCTCCACACTTTCTCTTTACAGCGTATTCGCAGTTTGATCGACTGGGTTTTACTCCTCGACTATCTCGGCCTCGGGGGCGTTCTTCTTCACCGACTCGATGCCGTTCGTGCAGCTCGCCATGGTCTTGTAACCCTCGCTCGTCGCGATGATCTGACCGTTGCGCGCGGTGAGGCGGAAGCGGATCTCGCCCGCCTTGTCCTCATAGACCTCGAACTTCGGGTTGGTCTTGGTCTCGTACCCTTCGGCGGTCTGGTCCTCGATCTCCGCTATCGGCGCGTTCTTCTGGATCGACTCGATGCCGTTACGGCAGGCGCTCTCGGTCGTATAGACCTCGCTCGTCGCGATGACCTGACCGTTCGTGGCCTTGAGGTCGAACTTTATCCCGCTCGGGACGGTACGGATAACAAACTTGCCCATTTTCTGTTCCTCCTAATTTAAAATTGTTCGCTTGCTTATCTTACATTATATACTCTATTTCGCGGTGATTCAACCCTTTCGGATCATTTTCCCGAGAGATATGCGTCTATCGCACGCGCGGCGGTTTTGCCTGCGCCCATCGCGGAGATGACGGTCGCGGCGCCGGTGACGGCGTCCCCGCCGGCGTAGACGCAGTCGCGGGAGGTAAGTCCGTCCTCGTTCACGATTATGCCGCCCCTGCGGTTCACCTCGAGCCCCTCGGTTGTGTCTTTGATGAGCGGGTTCGGGGAGGTGCCAATCGCCATAACTACCGTGTCGACGTCGAGGACGAACTCCGAGCCGGGTATCTCGACCGGGCGGCGGCGTCCGCTTGCGTCCGGCTCGCCGAGCTCCATACGGATACAGCGCATGCCCGTGACCGAGCCGTTCTTCGGGTCACGCGGGTCGCCTGGGTTGGTGTAGCCGAGTATTTCGACCGGGTTGTTGAGGAGACGGAAGTCTATCCCCTCCTCCTCGGCGTGCTCGACCTCCTCGCGCCGCGCGGGAAGCTCCTCGATCGAGCGGCGGTAGACTATGTACACCTTCTCCGCGCCAAGGCGGAGCGCCGTCCGCGCCGCGTCCATCGCGACGTTGCCGCCGCCCACGACGGCGACGCGCCCGCCCTTCATTATCGGCGTCGTCGGGCTCTCACGGTAGGCCTTCATAAGATTACTGCGGGTGAGGAACTCGTTTGCGGAGTAGACGCCCACCAGGCTCTCTCCGGGTATGCCCATGAAGTTCGGAAGTCCCGCGCCCGAGCCGATGAACACCGCCTCAAAGCCCATCTCGAAGAGCTCGTCAATAGTGAGCGTCCTGCCGATGACGACGTTTGTTTCGACCTTCACGCCGAGCGCCTTCAGACCCTCGACCTCCTTTGCGACTATCCTCTTCGGCAGACGGAACTCCGGTATGCCGTAGACGAGGACGCCTCCGGCGGTGTGCAGTGCCTCGTAGACCGTGACCTCGTAGCCCGCGCGCGCGAGGTCGCCCGCGCAGGTGAGGCCGGAGGGTCCCGAGCCGACTATCGCGACGCGGTGTCCGTTCGGAGCGGGACGCTCCGGCGCGGCCTCCGCGCGCTCGTTGTGCCTGTCCGCGACGAAGCGCTCGAGGCGGCCAATGCCGACCGGCTCGAAGCGTATCCCGAGGGTGCATTTGCTCTCGCACTGCGTCTCCTGCGGACAGACGCGTCCGCAGACCGCCGGGAGCGACGAGCTTTTGCTTATCACGCCGTATGCGCCCTCGAAGTCGCGCTCCTTTATCTTCGCTATGAAGTCCGGGATGTCGATTTTTACCGGGCATCCCTCCACGCAGGGACGGTTCTTGCAGTTCAGACAGCGCTGTGCCTCCTCGACCGCTATTTCCTCGGTGTAACCGAGCGCGACCTCGTCGAAGTTGTGCGCGCGCACCGACGGAGCCTGCGTCGGCATCTCATGCTTTTTCTGCTGTATCGCCATCTTCTGCGCCTCCTCAAGCTCTGCCGAGCAGCCGGCAGGTCTCCTCGTATGCGTGCCGCTCGAAGCCCGCGTACATCCTGCCGCGCGTCATAGCCTCGTCGAAGTCGACCTCGTAGCCGTCAAACTCCGGGCCGTCCACGCACGCGAACTTCGTTACGCGCTTGCCGTCACGCACGAGCGAGAGGCGGCATCCGCCGCACATTCCCGTGCCGTCTATCATTATCGGGTTCATCGACACGACGACCGGCACGTCGAACGGACGCGCCGCCTCGGCGACGAATTTCATCATTACGAGCGGGCCGATGGCAAGTATGCGGTCGAAGCGCTCGCCGCTCTTGAGCAATTCCTTCAGCGGGACGGTGACGTTCCCGTGGCGCCCGGCGCTCCCGTCGTCGGTCATGAGTATCATCCTGTCCGAGCAGGCCTCAAACTCGTCGGTAAGGATAACGAGGTCCTTCGAGCGGAAGCCGATGATGCTCGTCACCTCCGCGCCGATGCGCTTAAACTCCTGCGCCGCCGGCATCGCTATCGCGCACCCGACGCCGCCGCCCACGACGCATACCTTCTTGACGCCCTCGGTCTCGGTCGCGCGGCCGAGCGGCCCGACAAAGTCGCTTATGTACTCGCCCGCGTTCTTCGCGCCGAGCAGTGCCGTCGTCGCGCCGACTATCTGGAAGATTATCTTCACCGTGCCGCGCGCCGCGTCACAGCCCGCGACGGTGAGCGGGATGCGCTCGCCCTCGTCGTCCACGCGCAGGATGATGAACTGTCCCGCCCTCGCCTTCCGCGCGACGAGCGGAGCTTCTATCTCCATCTGCGTGACCGAGGGATTGAGAATCTTCTTTGTAACTATCCTGTACAACCTGCCACTCTCCTCTCAATCGTCCGGCGAGAGCTTCTTGAAAAGCCTCGCCGACCAGAACTCCATGCCCATTTCGTCTATGTAGAAGTGCAGTATCGCGCGCCGGTCCTTCGTCGCGGTGCCGAGCATGAGGTAAGGCGCGCCCTCGCGCCGCACTGTGTCCTCCACGAACCGGAAGATTGCCGAGCCGATGCCGGCGTTCCTCCGCTCCGGCAGGACGTACAGCTCCTCGAGCTCGACGTACTCCGTGCCGTCCGGGGCTATCGAGCCCATCCGCTCCGCCGTCCTGCGTGCGGTGAGCGCGTAGCCGATGACCTCTCCGCCGTCCCGCGCCGTGAAAATCCGCTTGTCCGAGAAGTAGTCCACGGAGTTCCTTACATAGCCCCAACAGCTCCCCTCGCGCTCCCAGTCCTCCGAGAGACGGACGAGTGTGTCTATGAGCTCCGGCGACGCCTTTTCCTCCGAGCAGACCACTTTCTCACCTTCCCGCGCGCAGTATTTAGTTTATTATACTACTGTTTTGCGCGGCGCGCAACGGTCCCGCGATGTTATTAAGTGTAAAATGCTCCTGTCGACGCGGTGCGGCGGCGCGGAGCTTAAACCGCTCCGCCTCGGGGCGTGTTTCGGAAAATAAAAACCTGCTCGTCCTGCGGATTCAGTTCTGTATAAACGATCTCAAACCCGTCCAGAAGACGGCGAGCCTCCGCCTCGTCATACGGGTGGAATACCATCCCGCGGCGGCGGCCGGACGTGTAAAGAATACTGCCGTCGTCCATGAGCTCGTGCGGCAGGGACAGGTCGTCCTCATCCACGTTATCAAAGGACACCATGATGAGGCCACCCGGCTTTGTTATGCGGCAGAGCTCGGAAAGTGCTCTCTTTGCGTCCCCGACGCTCATGTGGTCGAGCACGGAGTTTGCCACGGCTCCGTCGAAAAAGGCGTCCTGGTAGCCGGTGGATAGAATGTCGGCGGGCTTCACGCGCGTACCGTCCAGCCCGCAGTGTTCAAGGCCCATACGAGTAAGCCGCACCGCCGTCGGCGAGACATCGAAGCTGTACACCTCAAAACCGTTCGAGGCGAGAGCCACCGAATACGCGCCAAAGCCGCAGGCGGCGTCGCAGATGCGGACAGCGCCGAAGTCCTTAAAGATGTCGATGGCGCGCGACTTCAGCTTACGGAAGCGCTCAAGGTACGGAAACAGCGCTTCTCCGTCCTCGCGGCTCCACATATCCTCCCACAAATTGCCGTTCAAGGTACCACCTCCAAGGCGTGATAATTAAACATTTTACTGCCGAGTCCGGAAAAAGTCAACAAATTCGCATAAAGGAGCCGTCCGCAAGCACCGTTTTGCCGTCCCGCCAACAGCTTTCATCCGACCATTTGCAATCCCCGTCCTCGCGTGGTACAATGAGGAAAACAGCAGAGGAGCGATATGATGAACATTTACGAGCTGATTGAAAAGCGGCAGTCGATAAGGAAGTACGAGCAGAGGCCGATAGAGCGCGAGAAGCTCGAGCGCGTCCTCCGCGCCGGAGCGATGGCTCCGACCGCGCGCAACGAGCAGGCGCACAGGATAACGGCCGTCACCGACCCGGAGGTCATAGCGAAGCTCGCGCCCGAGATGCCGTTCGTCGCGACGGCGCCGTGCGTCCTCGCGGTCTCCTTCGACGGTGACCGCACGATGATGTGCGGTCAGTCCGCGAGGACGGTGGACTGCACTATATCGCTCTCGTACATCACCCTCGCCGCCGTCGAGGAAGGACTCGGCGGATGCTGGCTCGGCAGCTTCGACGCGGGGAACGCGCGCGGACTGCTCGGTCTTCCCGAGACCGCGACGGTCACGGCGCTCTACACTCTCGGCTACCCTGAGGGTGAGACCCCGCGCCGCGTGAAAAAGCCCGCCGAGGACCTATACGAGATAAGGTAACGGCAGAATGTGCCTGATATGCGACCGCATAGAGCTCATTCGCCGCGGCGAGAACCCGTATTTCGTCCGCGAGCTTGAGACCGGGTACGTCGTCATCGGTGACCATCAGCACTTCCGGGGATACACGCTCTTTCTTTACAAGCACCACGACCGCGCGACCGAGCTTTTCCATCTCGAGCCCCGCGAGCGGGCGCATTTTCTCGAGGAGATGATGGTTGTAGCGGAGGCGGTCGCGCGCGCTTTCGGCGCGGAGAAGATGAACTGTGAGCTGTTGGGGATGGGCGACGCACATCTGCACTGGCACCTCTTTCCCCGCGTGAGCGGAGACATCGGATACCATGGCAACAGCAGAAAAGGCCCGGTGTGGTGGTATCCCCCGGAAAAGATGTACTCGGACGGGAATCGCCCCGCCCCTCACGAGCTTGAGGCGATGAAACAAAAGCTCGCGGCGGAGCTCGACCGGCTCATCCCAGCGTAAAGTTGAAAACCTGCGGATGCACAAAACGCATCCGCAGGTTTTTCGGTTTGTCAAAAGCCTCGCGCAGTGTGCAGTGGTTTGCGGGGATATTGGCGATTTCGGTCGGCGCCCCCATATTGTACAAAGCGGAAATCAGCGCCCGCGATTTGCGGCAAAATTTCGCGCCGTGACGTACACTCCCAGCGCCGCGCCGAGCAGCACGAGCAGCCGCGCGAGCGTAAAGGTGTCCCCGAGGGCGCCTGTCAGCGGGAAGAGAACTATCATGCCCACCGAGAAGCACATGCTTTTCACCGAGATGAGCGTCGCGCGGCGCTCGGAGGGGATACGCCGGTTCAGCTCGGCGGAGCCGAGCGGCGAGAGCATCGCGCTCGCCGCGCTCGCAAGGGCGAATCCGGCAAGCGACGTCGGTACGCTCGGGACGCCCATCACCGCTATCCCGAGCGCGAGCGAAGCTCCTGCCGCGAATTCGGTGTGCCGTCCGAGCCGCCGCGCCGTCCGCTCGCAGAGCAGCGCGCCCACGCTCGCCGCCGCGCCCGCGCCGAGAAGTATTATGCTTATGCCCGCCTCGTCAAAGCC
>CANPWY010000019.1 GCA_947585215.1 uncultured Clostridia bacterium | reverse complement strand
CTCCTTCCTTTCCGGGGAGGGTGACAACTGATGCCGACAGCTCCCACCAAAGGCAACCTCATTGCGCGGAAGCGCTCCCTCGAGCTTGCGAACACCGGCTTCGACCTCATGGACAGGAAGCGGAACATCCTCATACGCGAGATAATGTCGCTTATCGACCGCGCGGGCGAGCTTCAGTCGCGCATAGACAGCTGCTTCTCCTCCGCGTACAAGGCGCTCCAGGCGGCAAACATCGCCTTCGGACGGATCGACCCGTTTGCGGAGTCTGTTCCGATAGACCGCTCCATAGAGATACGCACCCGCTCCGTGATGGGCGTGGAGATACCCTCCATCCGGGACAGTGACGCGCCGGTCCGCATGAGCTACGGACTGCGCGGCACCGGTTCCGCGCTCGACGAGGCGTTCGTCCGCTTCCACGAGGTCAAGCGCCTCACAAAGGAGCTCGCGGAGGTAGAGAACACCATCTACCGCCTCGCCTACGCCATAAAGCGGACGCAGAAGCGCGCGAACGCATTAAAGAACATCATAATCCCCAACCTCACCTCCGAGATAAAGTACATCTCTGAGGAGCTTGAGGAGAAGGAGCGCGAGGAGTTCTCCCGCTTGAAGCTGATAAAGACGAGAAACGAAAGCTCAAGATAGCTCCAATAAAACAACGCCCCCGGACGGAATATCCGTCCGGGGGCAGTTTTGTCTCCGTTTTGATTTTTTGCCTCACTGCGTCACCAGCCGCTCGGGTAGTCCATCTCGGACGTGATGAAGTCCAGCTCGTAATAAGGCAGCCGGCCCGCAAGCGGCTCGTGCGCGACTATGCGGTAGCGCTTCACCTCCGGCGCTATCGAGAAGGTGACGCTCGTATCCGTTCCGCTCTGGCGCACCGTCGTCACCGTATAGAGCCCGGTCGAAGCGCCGAGAAACGCCGGTTCCTCCTCCGCAAGGGTAACGTTCGAGAAGTAGAGCGTGACACTGCCGCTTCCGCTCACCGAGCGTATCTGCGGCGCAGTCCCGCCTGTGTCAAAGACGAATGCCGCCGAGTCCTCACCCGTGACGAGGTCGTAGAGCGTTCCGCGCGAGCTTCCTCCGAAGCTTGTGGAGACGCCCAGCGGGACACAGTACTCCTCCGACCTGTACGTCCCGTTCGACCAGACGTATATCTGCGGCGGCAGAACCTCGCCGTCCCCATCAGTGATACCGCGCACCTGCATCCAGACCTCGCCGCCCTCGCGCAGTTCAAAGGCGGTGAGCTGTGCCGCCTCAAAGTCTCCGAACGGGGGCGACAGGAGGACGGGTCTTCCGTTCTCCCCCACCGACGTGTACGCGACAGGCGTGGCAACGCCGGTCGTGCGGTCAAAGAGCTCAAGCCCGCTCCACGCGCCGGAGTAACTGACGAGGCGGAGGTTCCCGACATCGCGGCTGTCGTCCACGGTCATTCCCCGCCGCGTGTAGAAGCTTGTTATCTCGGTGTTCAGATAGAGGGAGCCGTTCTGCGGCGCGGGTATCGTCCCGTCGTCGGTGACGGGCACGGACGAGATCCAGCGCGCGCCGGTCTCGTCCTTCTTCATAAGCAACTCGTAGAGGCTTCCGGTGTTTTCAAAGTACGCGGCGCTCTGATTTGCCGCGTACAGTATGTAGCGCAGGCGAAGCTCGGTTTCCGACTCCTCCGCCCTGTACACCTCCGCCGCAAAGCCGACGTACATCTCCGCCGGCAGGACGAACGTGTCCTCCTCGCTGTCGTACAGCGGGAAGCTCTTGAGGTAGTCGACGTCGACCTCGAAGTACTGACGGAGCGTGGCGCAGAACATGTCGCCGGGCACACGGTAGGCGTCCTCGCTCTCGCTGAGGTACTGGTCTATCAAGTAGCCGCGCCGCTCGTCTCCGAGCATGACGTAGAACTGTCCGAATTCCTCCGCGCCGATGTCCTCCGCCGCGCGCCATCCGCTGTGTATCGTGAGAAGCGGGTCCACGTACCACCTGCAATAGTCGGCGAGGCGCGCGGCGTCGTCGAGCGTGTCGTACACCTCCGCCGCATCGTCGCCGCCGGCAGGGACCGGTGTGGGATCGTCGAGGCGTATGCTCTCGACCCGGTGCGGCGGCGGCGAAGCGGACGGCTCGGACGAGCCGCCGCATCCGCCGGCGAGCAGTATAAGCGCCAGAAATACCGGCAATATGGCTTTTAACAGCTTTTCGGGCATAGTATCCTCCGACCAGTGTTTTGCGTATTTACCCGAAGCAGACCTCCACGCGGCGCGCCTCGCCCGCGCGTATGCGCTCCGCGGGCGAGGCGCAGACCTCGCCGCCCTCGAAGACGTCCGCCCCGCCGTTCTTCCACTCGACGCGGATGGAGCTCACGCCGTACTCTCCGGGTATGAGCTCGCCGCTCGCGGCATAGTGGACCTCCGTGCCGCCGAGGAGCGTGCAGTCCACGCCCTTTTCGTCCGCGAGGTAGCCGGGTATCGCGGGAAGCGGACGGAACACAAGCGTCTCTCCCTCGAGCGTGAACGGATGCTCGCCGAACATCATCGTCTGCCATATCTGCATGAACTCCGCCGTCGAGCCGGAGAGACGCGCGACAAAGCCCTTGCCGCGTATCGACGGGTCCGGATTCGCGGAGGACGCGATGAAGCTCGAGTTCTCGAGCGGACTGCGTCCGTACTTCTCCGGCGAGAGGAACGGTATCCCCGCCTTGTGGAACTCCGAGAAGAACTCCCGGTAAAGTCCCGCGCGGAGCAGTCCGAGCAGATACTTGTACTCCATGTGGAGCCATATCGACTCGTTTTCAAGCCATCCGGGGGTGAACGCGCGGCACCGTCCGAGCTCGTAGGAGCTCGACGCAAGCGACGTGTTGACCTTGTACATCCCGAGCGCTTCGTCGTAGAGTCCGCTCGCACGGACCTTTTCGTGCAGCTCGGCGGGCGCGAGCTCCGCCCCCGGCATCTTCATGTAGCGCACCGCGCCCTCGAGGAAGGTCGGAAGCGCGCTCTCGCGGACGGCCTTCGGGACGATGTGTCCGTCCACCATGTCGTAGTCGGTCACCTCGTAGGTGAAGTAGCAGGGCGGCACGCCGTCCGCGCTGTACGCGCGGGCGCGCTCGACGCCGTCCGAGACGAGCTTCTTCCAGCCCGCGAGCAGCTCCGCCGCGGCGGCGGCGCTCAGAGTGACCTCCTCGCCGTCTATGCCGTCGTTTATTCTCTCGCGGTAGGCCTCCTTGAGGTCGCCGACCTTCATCCAGTAGTCGAAGCGCGTCAGGCGGCCGCCGGCGAGCGCATCCTGCGCCGCCGTGAGACCCGCGATGTAGTCCGCGCACTCACGCGGTATGCGGACGTCTCTCTTGTGGCGGCGGAGCGCCGACTCTACGTAGTCTATCAGCCGGACGAGCTCACAGCTCTCCGCCATGGAGGCGCCGAAGAGTCCCGGAAGACCGTTCAGCGCGTCGTACCAGCCGGGCTTGCCCGCCTCCATCTCGACGCCCATACCGAGCGGGTCGAGCGCCGCCGTCTTGTTCATGGCAAGCACTATGAGCTTCGAGATGAGGTTCGTGCGGTAGTCCGCGCCCTTGCCGTGCGCGACGCCGGCCCACTCGCGCTCGGTCTTTCGCTCCTCCACGCCGCCGTACTGGCGGACGCCCTTCGGCGTGAGCGTGTAGCGCTTCGCGCGCGGACTCACCGCCGCGCGGCTCTCGTAGTACCTGTAAGTGTTGTCATCAAACAGAAGCTCCTCCTCGCGCTCCGGGAACACCGCGAGCAGGCTCTCTATGAGGTCGAGGTTGTAGGTCCAGTGATCTATCCAGTAGCCCTCGCCGAAGGTGGCGTTTATGTCGCCCTCCGCAAGCGAGAGTATCTCCTCAAACGCTTCGCTTTTCCCGTTCCGCTCGAGGAGCGCCGCGAGCGCTCCCGGCGTGAAGTGACCGGAGAGCAGTTTTCGCGCGTCCTCGCCGCCGCCCGCGAGCTGCACGGCGCGGTCGAGCGAGTCCTCGGGAAGCGCGAACGTGGCGCGCTCTATCACGAGCGGGTTGAAGCCGTCAAGCTGTATGAGGTCCATAAAGAGCTTAATGTTGTAGTCGCCGACGTAGGGCGCGAACAGCGGGTCGCTGCGGCGGTTCTGGTTGACGTCGCGGTAGTTCGCGTTGCCCTGCGAGTAGTATTCGGCGAGCATCAGGAAGAAGTTGTAGTCGCGCTCTATGTCGCCGTGTTTTCGCGAGTAGACGTAGAACACCTTTCCGCCGAGCAGGAGCGGGTAGCCTCCGCGCAGGATGTTGTCAAGACAGCTCTGGCGGCAGTACGCGTCAAAGACCGGGTCGGCGGTGCGGGTCGCTATCATGTCGGTGAGGCTGTCGGTGAGCTCGACAGAGCGGCGGTGCTTCGCGTCAAACACTCCGGGCGCGCGGAGGCGATCCGCCGTCGCGTGCAGTATCTCCTTTGACCCGGCCATGCCGAACGCCTCCCGCAGGACGAGGGAATCCCCCGGCGCGAGCGTCTTCGACGCGGCAAAGAACGCCGTCGGGACGTTGTTCGAGGTCATCTGCGGGCTTTCGAGCAGTTTGTCAAAGCCGTTCTCGCGGAAGCCGGTCGCCTCGCTCAAAGCGAGGTTGTAGCCGAATATGAGCGTCGGGTCCGCTATTACGGGAAGCAGCTCCCCCTCTGGCGTGAAGCCGAAGGCGAAGTGGCCCTCCTTTATCTCGACTATCTCGGTCGTGTCCTCGCTCGAGGCGCGGAGGCGGTAGTACGGCAGGCGCGTCTCCACATCCTCGACCTGCATCCATGCCTTGTGCGTCTGGGTCATGACCTTCATGATGTTCGAGCTCGTGCCGTAGGTGATGAAGGCCGGCATACCGTCGAGGACTTCGAGCGAGACGTCGCCCGCGCCGGTGTTCTCTATTATCACCTCGCGCATCAGCGCTCCGACCGGCTCCTCCGGCAGCGTGAAGTAGCGGACGCGGAAGCGAAGCCCCTTCTCCGGGAACGGCTCCTCAAGCAGAAGCTCGTTCATGCCGATGTGCATCGAGGCGTTCTCACCGTCGGTCGGGCGGAACGGCTCGAGATACTCGCCGTTCGCCTTCACGAAGGTGCGGAAGCCCTTGTTCGACACCTCCTGATACGCGACGTGCGCGGGGCTGAACTCCATTATCGGGTGCTCCTTGTCCCCCGAGCCGAACGAGCACACCGCCTGTCCCCTGTTCACATAGAAGCACCAGACTGGAATGCCCTTCTCGCCCGCAACGCCGGGCAGGAAGCTTGCAAACGCGCTCCCCTTGTGGAAATTGTCGATAACGAACCGTCCGTTCCTGTCAAACATAGCGCCCATCCTTTCTCTGTGAGGCGGCTTCCCGCCGTATTTTTCCTGCCGTCACCCGAGCGTGACGGTTATCGTGTGCGGCTCGCTCTCCGAAAGCGCCGATATGACGCTTCTCGGAATCAGCGCGCCGTCTCCTTCCGTCGCAAACGGAACTCCGTCTATTTCGAGAGGCTCTACCGCGCCGCGCTTCTTCACGTCCGGCGCGCGGTAGACGACCTTTAATGTCCTTCCCGCAAACGGCGCCGTGACGGACGCCTCTCCGTCGCGGAACGCGTCCTCGGGAAGCTGAGGTGCAAGGCGAAGGTCGCCGTACTCTCCGCGCACGCCGAAGCGCTGAGTGAGCTCGGTCATCATGAGCCAGCTCGCGGAGCCGGTGAGGTAGTGGTACATTCCGCGCCCACTCGGGTCGAAGTACTCCGGTATGCCGGGGTATATCCGGCTCTTTTCAAAGTTAAAGGCGAGACGGTAGAGCGCGTCCAGCGTCTCCTCCGCCTCCGTGCTCATGCCGCGGGTGTAGAGCGCGTACGCAAACATCACCGCCATGTGGCAGAACACCGCGCCGTTCTCCTTGTGACCGTAGGCAAAGCCGAAGAGCCGCCCGAGGTCGGTCTTGACCTCGCGGAAGTCGGTGTTGAGCCTGTAGCCGCCGACGTCCGCGTCAAAGAGGAAGCGCTTCGCCGCCGACACTATGTCGCGCGCGAGCGCGTCGTCCGCGACACCGCCCATGACTGCAAACACCTGCCCCGTGAGCATCATCCTGACGTCGCCGTTCGCCGTCGCGCCCTCGACGCGCCGTCCCGACCCGTCGTAGTAGCTGTTTATCCAGCGCTCGCCCTCCGCCGTGACCGTCTCTCCGCGGCGGACGGTCTCCGCCATACTCTCGCTCATCCTGCGGAGCACGGCTGCGAGCTCCTTTGTGTCTATGCGGACGGTCCTGCCGCTTATCTCATGCACGCACGTCGAGCAGAAGCGGCGGAGGACCTCCGCCTTCTCCTCGGGCGACTCCGCGTTCTCTCCCTCGAGCAGTATCTTCAGCTCCTCGGCCACTTCGAGCGCTCCGCCGAGGCGCTCCGCAAGCTCCGCGAGGTCGCGGAGGTTCTTTGCGTACAGGCAGTGGAAAGCGACGCTCTCGCCGCGCTCCGCCGCCATGTCGAGGCCGTCGTTCCAGTCCGCGCCGAGCAGGCGGAGTATGCCGTGCTCGCCCACGTTGTAGAACGCCGTGAGGTTCTGCAGGAGCAGGTGCTCAAAGAGCGTTCCCCGGTACTCCGCGCCTGCCGTCGTTCTCAGCCTCTCGCCGTACTCCGGCGTCCAGAGCGCGTCGGTGCGCGTCCCGCGGTATTCCTGCGGGTCCTTGAAGTAGCTCTGCTTTTCGAGCAGAAAGTCTATGTCCGCCGTCTGATTTATGTAGAGCATGGTCGTGACAAGCGGCCACGCGCCGTGGTCCGTCCAGACGCGGGTGATATTGTTGCGGTCGGCGATGAACTCTCCCTGTCCGTTGCCGATTATCGTGGCGTTCGTGCCGTCGAAGCGGACGCCGCCGAAGTTCGCCGTGAGCATATCGCGGACTCCCTCCGGCTCCATGAAGAGGAGCGCGAGGCAGTCCTGCCAGAGATCGCGCCAGCCGCGTCCCCCGCGCCCGTAGTCGTGGTGCGGCAGGAAAGAGCAGCCGAACATCCTTCGGAGTATCGGCTGACAGGAGACCCAGCGCATCCACATGTCCCGCTCGGAGGAGGCGGTCTCAAACGAGATGTCAAGTTTTCTCTCCCAATATCTTTTGCACAGTTCGAGCTCCGTGTCGAAGCGTCCCGGCGCGAGGTATTCCGAAACAAACCCGAGATCTTCCCCCACGGCGAGCGCCACGGTGTAGCTCACGCTCTTTCTCGGCGCAAGCGTCTCGGGCGCGAACTCCGCCGCCGCGACGACCTCCAAGCCGTCCACGCGGTCGCCCGGACGGAGAGACAGCCTTTTGCCGACGCTCTCGGGACGCTCGAAGTCGCCGCCCTCGCCTATCCAGTCCTCGACCGCCGCCTCGAAGGCGACGGGCTTCGCGCCGTCCTCACGGGCGGCGAAGGCTCCGTAGGCTATGCGGTTCGGCTTGTGGCCGCGCTCGTCGAAGGTGAGCGTCGGACGGGTGAGGACGCCGAGTTCGGTGACCTCCGCCCTGTGCAGGAGCGACGTGACGTTGCGGTGGTCGCGGTAGTTGTCCGCCGAGCGCCCGTAGATGGGATACGCCATGTACGGGACGAACTCAAGCGGCTCCGCACCGGTGTTCGTTACGGTGAAGCGCGTGAGCTCGACGGCCTCCCCCTCCGGCGGGATGAACGTCACAGCCTCGGCACGGATGCCGCGCGCGGCGTTCGTGCGCGTCACCTTATGCCAGAGGAAGCCCGCCTCGAGCGTCACTTCGTCGCTCCCCTCTGCGCGCTGTACGGCGGATGCTCCCGCCGCGCTCCATGCGCCGAAGCGCTCGGAGAATATCCAGAAGTTCCGCTCCGAACGGTCGTTATGCAGGTTCTCCGCCGACACCGGCGCGAGCAGGAAGGAGTTCTGCCCCGTCTTGGAGTCTCCCCCGAGCGTCGGCGTTATCGAGCTGAGGAGTCCCTGTTCACCCGCGAGCGGGAAGTAGAGATAGCTCGTCCGCTGCGGGTCATTCAGGCGAAATGTTCCGTTTCTGTCGAGAAATTCATATTTCATGGTCTTTCCCCCCTATACACGTTATTTTCAAGGTATACATCGAGGCGCCGGCGGGTCGCATGATCCGCGCCGCCGTCTGTCCCGTCTGCGGCGCGGGAACCGGAGTTATCTGTGGAACTGCGCAAAAACGAACTTGCCGCTCTCGCTGAGATAATTCTCGTCCCACGTCCCGTCGCTGTATACGCTCAGGACAGCGCCGGTGCCGCCGGAAGCCGAGTATGACCAGTTGGCCCAGCTCAGGTTGCGTTCGTCCATGAAGTCGACCCACACCCGGGCGCTGTCGAGATACAGCTCGCCCGCTCCGGTGGAATCGGTCGTTCCCCACTCGCTTACAAATATCGGCGCGCCGTGTGCGAGCGCGTAGTCGATGTTCTCGCGGTCGGCCTCCCCGTGAGTGCCGGCGTAGAAGTGGTATGTATACATGATGTTCTCGAACTCGAGCGGGTCGTCCGCAGCGTCCACGACTCCGGTGCTCCAGTGCGGACTGCCGACGAGTATCACCGAGTCCGGGTCGTGCTCGCGTATGACCGGGATTATCTCCTCGGCATAGGGTTTAACGCTGCCCGCCCAGGTGACGTTGTCGCCGTTAGGTTCGTTGCATATCTCGTAGAGGACGTTCGGCGAGTCGGCATAGCGCTCCGCCGTCACGGCGAAGAACTCCTTCGCGCGGTCGAGCAGCGGCAGCGGATCGTGCTCGCTGAGGATGTGCCAGTCGATGATGACGTAGAGGTCGTTTTCTATCGCCGCGTCCATCGCCGCGTACATCTTGTCCGCCTGCCACGGGTTGCGGAGGTATCCTCCCTCGCCGGTGTACATAGCGACGCGGAGGAGGTTTGCGCCGGTCCTCTCTGCGAGCTCCCGAACAGCGAGCGGCTCAAAGAGCGCCGGGTGCCACATGAAGCCGCTCGTACTCATTCCGCGCAGGATTATCGGCTTGCCGTCCTCGCCGCAGAGCTGCGTTCCTATGACCTGAAGGCGGCCGCGCTCGCTCACACGCTCGAGCGGCCTGTCGTGCGCGCCGAGGAACATCGAGCCGACGACCGAGAAAGCCAGCACGACGATCGTAAATATCGCTATTATCTTTGTCTGAGTCTTTGTGTTCATACTTTGCGCCTCCGATATACACAAAAATTCACAATAATTATAACACGGTGTTAGGAACAACGCAACAAAAATGAGGGCTCTTTCTCGGGAAATCGTGCTCGCGAATTTCCGGCTTCGTACAATGTCGGGACGTCGGCGCGGAGCGACGATGTCTGATGCGCCCGGTAGAAAGTGCCGATGCTGAACAATTCGAGGGGCGCATTCACGCCGCCGAAAATGCATTTGACTCTATTCGCCGCTAAAGCGGCGAACTCTGTAAGGTTATTTGACAAACTGAGGGCGGTACGTCTGTACCGCCCTCATAAATCTTCTCTATGCCGCGCCGCGATTCGCCGCGACTATTTTGCAAGCTTCACGCGGTGGAATATCTTCTTGCCCTTCTTTATGACTATTCCGTCCTCGGATGAGCAGTCGTCCATGCTCCACTTTGCCGAGATGTCCGCGACCTTCTCGCCGTTCGCGCTGACGCCGCCCTGCTGTACGAGGCGGCGCGCCTCCCCGCGGGACGGCGCAAGGCCGGTCTTCGTGAGTATCGTGAGAATGTCTATCGCGCCGTCGGTAAAGTCCTCCTCCGAGAGCTCGGTCGAGGGCATGTTCTCGGTCGAGCCAGCGCCGGCGAAGATACCGCGCGCCGCCTCACGGGCGCGGTTTGCCTCCTCCTCGCCGTGGACGAGGCTAGTGAGCTCGTAGGCAAGGATCTCCTTTGCGCGGTTCAGCTCCGCGCCCTCCCAGTGCTCCATCTCGTCAATCTGCTCGAGGGGCAGGAAGGTGAGCATACGGATGCACTTCAGCACGTCCGCGTCCCCGACGTTTCTCCAGTACTGATAGAAGTCGTAGGGCGAGGTCTTGTTCGGGTCAAGCCAGACGGCGTTGCCGGCGGTCTTGCCCATCTTGTTGCCCTGCGAGTCGGTGAGGAGGGTTATCGTCATGGCGTGGGCGTCGCGGCCCAGCTTCCGGCGGATGAGCTCTGTGCCGCCGAGCATGTTCGACCACTGATCGTCGCCGCCGAACTGCATGTTGCAGCCGTAGTGCTGGTAGAGATAGTAGAAGTCGTAGGACTGCATTATCATGTAATTGAACTCGAGGAAGGAAAGTCCCTTCTCCATGCGCTGTTTGTAGCACTCGGCGCGGAGCATGTTGTTGACGGAGAAGCACGCGCCGACCTCGCGCAGCAGTTCGACGTAGTTGAGGCCGAGCAGCCAGTCGGCGTTGTTGAGCATCTGCGCCTTGCCCTCTCCGAACTCGATGAACTTCTCCATCTGGCGCTTGAAGCACTCGGCGTTGTGGTCGATATCCTCCTTGGTGAGCATCTTGCGCATGTCGCTCCGGCCGGACGGGTCGCCTATCATCGTCGTGCCGCCGCCGATAAGCGCTATCGGGCGGTTGCCCGCCTGCTGGAGGCGCTTCATCAGCGTGAGCGCCATGAAGTGACCGGCGGTAAGGCTGTCCGCCGTGCAGTCGAAGCCGATATAGAACGTCGCCTTTCCGGCGTTTATCATCTCGCTTATCTCTTTTTCGTTCGTGACCTGCGCTATGAGGCCGCGGGCCTTCAGTTCCTCGTAGATAGTCATATTCTTCTCCCCTTATACGTCTATTCAATGCAGAGACGGTATAATTATACCAGTACGGGGAAAATAAGTCAAGCGCAGGACACAAAACGGAGAGGTTTCGGGTCCGAAATGCAGACTCCCGCCTCACTAATCGCCAAGCCCCGGCGAAGCGCCTGGCTCGGACGAAGGGACGTCCGACTCCGGAAGCCGCAGCGTGAGGACGTACTGCTCTCCCGAGCCGTCTTCGTTCTCCGTGAAGCGAAGCACGGCCGTACCCTCTCCCCACGACCCGTCGTCATAGACAATGTAACTCGCGAGTCCGTCCTTCTCACGGCGCACTATGTCGTCGCCGCTCTGAAGATACGGTGCCGGAGCTTCACCGTTCATCCGTATCGTCATCAGCAGCCGCTGACGTCCGTACGAGCCCTCCGTGATGCAGCAGTACAGCAGGTCGAACGGCTTATCGCTCTTCTCCGGCACTGTGAAGCGGAAGGATATGCTGTGCACCTCGTCCTCCGAGTACCACCACTGCCCGAGTTCGGTCGTTCTCTCCTTCACCTCACGGAAGTTCAGCGTGACGCGGTACTCTCCCGGTTGGTCGAATACCGGCACGCAGCAGAGTACGCCTCCGTATTTGCTGCTTCCGTCCCAGCTGAGCGACATTATTTTGTCGTTTCCGCCCTCGAAGGTATCGCTCCCGACGCGGATGCTGTCGCATACATACTCCCATTCGCCGCTCTCGGTGAGCCGTTCGACATACCCGAGAGTGTCGCCGAGGAACATCTGCCCCTTGGCTCCGAGCTGCAGGAAGTACGGCTCGCTCGGGCAAAGCTTCAGCGAAAGCGCCTCAAACTCTCCGTCGATGTTGAGAAGCGACGTCTCGGCAAAGTAGTCGCTCTCCCCCTCCGTCTCGAGGGGCACGGGTCCCGCATGGATGTTCTCCGCGTACCCGAAGTCCGGGTTCTCCCCGCCGGAGGTCGCGCACCCCGAGAACAGCGCAAGGAGCAGAGCGGCGGCAGTCAGTGCGAACATCTTCTTTGTCATTTATGACACCCCTTTCGTTTTCCGAACGGCAAAACCTCGGTCCGGTTTTCCCGTCTGCCTGTATATGTCCGGACAGGATGATTTCGGGACAGCTTTTTCAAAAAATTTTTAAAAAATTTTTTGAAAGTTTTTTATAAGACAAAAGGAGCGGTCTCACGACCGCTCCCCCTTGATTCGTACATCTCAGAGAGGACGCACGTTGATAGCGCGAAGCTTTGCGCTGTTCTTCGGATCCTGCTCGGTCTCGTACTCGACCTTCTGACCCTCGGCGAGGGTCTTAAAGCCGTCGACAAGAATGGCGGAGAAGTGGACAAACACGTCGTCGCCGCCCTCGTCGTTGGATATGAAGCCGTAGCCCTTGCTCTCGTTGAACCACTTAACTGTTCCGGTCATGATATTGCCTCCAAAAAGAATTTTGTACGGATGGAACTAACTAAAAAAACTCGCATTCCCTTGTAAGGCGTTGCGGACCAGCAATGACTTACAAGGGAATGTGAGTTACAGCCGTGCCTCGGTACAAAATCATTATATCCGCACTATTTGCTTTTGTCAAGCATTATTGCAAGAAAATTTAGCAGAAATTGAATACTTCCCCAAGTTTATGTATTTTTTGACAATTCTCTTTCAGATATTGGAAATATCAGGATAAACTCCGCCCCGGCGCAAAAGCGCCGGGGCGGATACTTATTTGAGATTACGCTTACTCAGCGTCAAGCGTGCGCGCAATGATGATGCCTGCCTGCTCAAAGGTGAGGTTCTGGTCGGGCGAGAGGGTCGTCTTGCCGGTGCCGACGATGTATCCCTCGCTCACGGCCCAGGCCATGGCGTCCTTGGCGTAGGCGTTCACGGCGCCGGCGTCGGTGTAACCGTCAAGAGCGGCCTTGTCGGCCTCCTTGCTGCCGTTCGCACGCCAGAGCATGGTCACGAACTCCTCGCGGGAGATGAAGGTCTTCGCGGAGAAGCTGCCCTCCGGGTAGCCGAGGACTATACCCTTCTCGGCCGCCCAGTTGATGGCGTCTGTGACCCAGCCGTAAGTGGCGTTGTCGGTGAACTTGGCGGCAGAAACGGCCTTCTCGGAGCCGTCCGCTTCCCAGATGGCCTCGACGGCCTCGCCGCGGGTGACCTTGTCGGTCGGATCGCTCGTCATGGCGTCGAAAGCGAAGTTTGCGATGAAGGTGAACTCGTCGCGCTGATGGACCTTGTTTGTGAGGGTGTTCGCAAAGACGGCGATGTCGAGGTCGGAGCCGTCCGCGCCCTTGCCCTCATAGGAGAAGGCCTGGATGGAATCGTTGAGGAAATCGGCATAGTGCTCGCCGTCCGACGGGAGGAAGCCCTCGAGCAGCTTCTGCGAGCCGTCCAGCTTGACAAGCACCTTCGCGCCGCTCGGGATGCTAGCGAAGTATCCTGCGCCGTAGCCGTACATAATGTCGTCGCCCTCGGCGATGTAGGTAGCGGTGACGGGGCTGTTCTTCTCGGGATAGGTGACGTGAGCAAGCGCGTCCATGGCGTTCCTGCTGACGCTGTTCCTCACGACCGCGCCCTCGCTGAAGAGGCCGGCTACGGCGGAAGCGACGCTCGAGCCGTAAGCGATGTACGGCACTCCGTCCTTTATCGCCTCGAGCGCGGCGGCGTCCGGGCGGGACGCTCCGATAATGACGTCGGCCTTTGCCGGGTCGTCGGTGGTAGTGAAGCCGAGGAGATCCATGGCCTCACGGTCGTAGTTGTAACCGGTAACGCTGCTTATGAGCGAGGTCTTGACGAAGCCTTCGTCGTTGTCGGCGGGCTTGCCGTTGATGTAAATGACAGGGGCGGCGTTAATCGTCTTGGAAGCGGGCTCCTCCGCAACGCTGACGGCCGAGATAGTGAGATCCTTGGAGACGGACTCGTAGTCGGCGTAGGAGACGATGAAGCTGCCGTCGTACTTGCCCTCGGTGATGAGCTTCACGGTCTTGCCGGCCTTAAGAAGGGTGTTGACGGCCTTGACGGCGTCCTCGGAGGTGTTGAGGAGCACGACAGTCCCGTTCTTGTCCCCGATGAAGGAGGAGGTGACGTTCCAGTCGGTGCTGACGGCGCATACCTTGGCTATCTCGGTGTACTCCGCGGGCTCGGTGACGGTGGCCATATCGAAGCCGCGGGTGTGGTTGAACGCGGTAATGCCTTCGCTGTAAAGAACCGGCCATTCGGTGATGACGGTGCCGTTGTAGAGGACGCCGTTAGCGACCGAACGCTTCGCCTGATACATCGAAACTATCGCGGTGCCTGCGGGATAGGTAACTCCGTCATAGGTGAAGCTCTCGGAGGCCTTCATGACCTTGACGTCGTTGCGGATGAGATAAGCTATCATCTCGGCGGCGTCCTGAAGGTTCTTCTGGTTGGTGCCGTCGACAGGAATGATGTACGCCTCGGGGAAGAAGTTGCCGTTCTCGCCCGCGCCGGTGTACTCGGGACGGAAGAGCGTCGCCTCGGCTCCCTCGACGTCAAAGCGGTCGGTGAGCCACGGGCCGACTTCCTTGTCGGAGTTGGTGTTGGTGATGCCGCGCAGGTAGATAGTCGCCTGGTCGGTGAGATAGCTGTCCTTCTCGTCCGCTATATAGACGGACTGGGTGAGCATGCCGTAAGGCAGAGCGGTCGCCATATAGTCATCATAGGCCGGAACCTCGACGGTGTAGGCGACGGTGCCGTGAAGCATCGAATACTGCGGGGTGTAGCTCGTGGACATGTCGTCCCACGGGTCGTACCACTCGGTCTTGTAGGTGCCGTCGGCGTTCTTCTCGCCGGTGTAGCTGAGGTAGTCGCGCTGCGGGGTGACATAGCTGTTGTGCCCGTCGTTGTTCGCGACAGCGCCGATACCGAGCACCTCGCCGCCGGTCACAAGATGGTCGGCAAGGAGGTCATACTCGAAGTTCGGCTCATGAGGCGGATCGCACGGCTCGACCTGGAACTGCTGTATACGGCCGTGGAACTCTGCAAAGCTGACGGGGTTCCATGTCGCGATGAGCTTCGTCATGTTCTGGGTCTCGGACTGGGTCTGGAAGGAGTTGTCGCGGTTGAGGTCGTAACCGCCGGAGGAGTGACGGGTGACGTAAGTACGGCCCTCGACGTTCTCCTCGGGGACGATGATGAAGAACACGTCCTCAAGCAGCTCCTCGGTGCTGACGTCCTTATCCTCGACGGTGTAATACTTCTCGAGGTCTACCTTCTGGGAAATGGTGCCGTTCTTGATGAAGCCGAGGTATGTAGCCTTGTCCGCGATGAGGTCCGGGATGGCTATGCTTCCCTCTTCACCCTTCGGGCCGAGCTGTTTTGCGAGCTCTGCTTCGCCCTCGGCGGTGAAGCCGGTGAGCTCCTTGTAGTCTATCGGGGTATCGACTGCGGCGTTCTCAACGAGCATCCACGCGAATCCGAGAACACCGTCGGAAGCGGCGACCTCGTTGGAGTGGACGTTCGAGTAGAGAACGGGCACCTGATAGTCGCCTATCGAGCCGTCCTTGATGTCGTCGAGGAGGGACTGCGGGTCGGTCTCGGCCTGATCTGCGATCTTCAGCCACTTCTCAGTGGCGGCCTTGTTCTTCGCGATTATGAGGTACGGCATGTCGAGCGACTCGAGGCCGTTCTGACCGGCGCTCTTGCCCATCGAATCCTTATGCACATAGATGTCGGTGTTCTCCTCGGCGTAGTCGACTATCTTGTCGATCTCCTCGTAGATCTCCTTCATCGTGTGGAAGTTGTCGTACGGGTTTATCTTGGTGTACGCCGAGCCGAGATCCTTTCCGTCTACGGAAGCGGTGACGTAGTACCAGCCGCAGATGTCGAGGTAGGCGCCGCCGTTGGAGTGCGGAGCGCTGGCGTCCGCGTTCCCGCGCGAGTAGAAGTAGATGGTGTTCGAGAACGTGAGGACGATGTTAACCTTGCCGTCCGTGGTGGTCTCGACCGTGGTGGCAATCTTCGTGAAGAGCGGCTCGTTGTTCTGGTTGAGCCAGCTGCTTATCTCGCCGCCCTCGGTGTGGTTGGGATAGAGCTTGGTGTCGAGATAGCCGGCGTTCTCGTCATAGTCGAGCGTCCAGACGACGTCGTCCGCTATCGCCTTTGCCTCATCCTCGGTCATGTCGACCGGGACGGTGACTTTGAATGTCCTCTCGGCGGTGAGGCTTATCCAGTCCTTGCCGCCATCGGATGAAGTATTGGTGAAGCTCCCGGTGTATACCGGCGTGGTCGCTGTGGCGGTAGTCCCCGCGGCTGCGGCTGCGTTCGGAACGACGCATACCGACAGCATGAGGGCGACCGCGAGCAGCAGAGCCACAAGCTTCTTGGAGTGTGTCAGGGTCTTTGCCATTTGGTTCTCACCTTCGCCTTTCTTTTTTTGCGGCGCACACATTCATTTTCAGAATGTTTATTCATGTGCCGTTAATAAACATACATATACTAGCACCCGAACCGGCCTTTGTCAACAGCTTTTTCGCGAAAAGTCAATAAACTTTCAAAAGTTGTAGCAATGCCACAAAAAGGCTCCGCGCACTGCGGAGCCTTTTGGCGGTTCTTCCTATTCCGTTTGGGACATATTCTCGCATATATATTTATGTATATGCAATAAGCGGACCCGCAAGCGCAATGCTTCGGGTCCGCTTTTCTTTTCCGTGTTTATATTATAACAGAATATGCGGCGGATTTCAAGACTGTTATTTCCGGTATATGCCGGTATAATAGTAGATACGGAGCCGGCTTCAACACATATTGTAATGAGGAGGCGTTATATGAAGCTGTACCACGGAAGCGCCGTTCCGGGAATAAAGACGCTTCTTCCCCACGTCTCTAGCCACGGGCGGCCGCTCGTCTATCTAACCGACATAGAGACTCTTGCGCTCATCTACGCATACAACCCCCTCACCCCGCCGGACGGATACTTCCCTTACTATGTCACGCCGGAGGGCGAGCTTCACTACGATGAATATTATCCGGGAGCATTCGACGATATATTCACCGGCCGCGGCGGATACATATATGCCTGCGAGGTGTCGGAGGAGCTTCCGCGCCTCGACCGGATGCCGTGGGTGTATCTCTCGGAGGAGCCGGTGAAGGTCTCGTCCTGCGAGTACGTCCCCGACCTGCGCGCGGCGCTGCTCGATGCGGAGGCGGCAGGACGTCTGCACCTGCACCGATACGAAACTCTCTCCGAAAAAAAGCTCGACGGCATAAAGCGGATGCTCCTTCGGGAGTTCACCGACCCGGCGAAGCCCGTCGACCCGGAGAGCGAATATGCGCGCTTCTGCCGCGCTCGCTTCCCGTATGTGGACGAGCTGTTCGGGAAGGACATCTGACCCTCTCCTTATTAAAGCCTAGCCGACAAACGAAAGCCTAGCCGTTTTTCGGAAGGCTTCTGAAGAAAATCTCGTTATTGTCTGGGTCGTAAAAGCTCATGCTGACCGCGCCCCAAGGCCGCTTTGTGGGTTTCTCGATAATTTCCGCGCCCAAGGCCAGCAGCTTCTCATATTCCTTTTCGACGTCGTCGACGGTAAAAGCCAGACATATATTCTGGTTACTATTGTTCTTTGTCGAACCGTCGTTGTATATTGTAAGCGCGGTCTCCTCGGTGATAAGAAACTGATGTATCTCGTCCTCACTGCCATTGTCGATTCCGAGCAGCTGTTTATAAAATGCCGCAAGTCTCGGCACGTCGTTTGTACACAAACACACTTCACCGATCTTTATATAATCTAGCCTCATCCGATTTATTCTATGTACGTTATCCGAGCACGCCCAGATGCTCGAGCAGTATCTTCACGCCCATGAGAATGAGGACTATTCCCCCGACGAGCTCCGCCTTGGACTTGTACCGCGCGCCGAAGATGTTGCCTATCTTGACGCCCGCCGCGCTGAACGCGAAGGTCGTGACGCCGATGAGCGCCGCCGCCGGGACTATGCTCACCTTCAGGAACGCGAACGTCACGCCGACGGCGAGCGCGTCTATGCTCGTCGCGACGGCGAGCGGCAGCATCGCCTTCGGCGAGAAGGAGCGGTCAAGCTCCTCCGCCTCCCCGCGCGACTCGCGTATCATATTTATTCCGATTATCGTGAGCAGTACGAACGCTATCCAGTGGTCGATCTGCTCTATCGCTCCGCTGAGCCAGCTTCCGAGCAGGAAGCCGATGACGGGCATCAGTGCCTGAAAGCCGCCGAAGTACAGCCCGGTGACGACGAGGTACTTAGGCCGCGCGCGGTCAACCGACAGTCCCTTGCAGACTGACACGGCAAAGGCGTCCATCGACAGACCCACCGCTATGAAGAAAAGCTCCAATATTCCCATTTTTACAGCTCCCAATACGGCGCCGCGGACTTTGGAAGCCCGGCGGCGTTTTTCTCACGCAAACGTTCTGACGGACGGCGGCGTTTCCCTCGCGTCATATGACCTGAAATATGTAGAACTTCAGATACTCGGTCTCGGGGACGTTCCAGAGTATCGGATGGTCCGGCGCCTGCTTGCGGACCTCTATCTCCTTGAGCTCGCGGTCGGAGTCGCCGGCGGCGGCGCGAAGCATCCTCTCAAACTCCGCTGACGGCATAAAGTGCGAGCAGGAGGCCGTCGCAAGCAGTCCTCCCCTCGGAAGCAGAGACATTGCGCGGCGGTTTATCTCGCGGTAGCCGCGGAACGCGCTCTCCGCCGTCGCGCGGGACTTCGTAAACGCCGGCGGGTCGAGGATGATGAAGTCGTAGGCGCGTCCGCCCCTCTCCGCCATCTCGGTGAGGAGCTCAAAGACATCGGCGCAGACGAAGTCCACCGAAAATCCGTTGCGCACGGCGTTCTCCCGCGCCATGGCTATGGCGCTCTCCGATATGTCGACCGCCGTCACATGCTCCGCGCCGCCCTTCGCCGCGTTCAGCGCGAACGACCCGGTGTGCGTGAAGCAGTCGAGCACGCGCCGACCCTTCGCGAGTCCGGCGACGGCTCGGCGGTTGTACTTCTGGTCGAGGAAGAAGCCTGTCTTCTGACCGTTCTCGACGTCTACTTTATAGAAGACTCCGTTTTCGCATATCTCGGTGACGGCGCTCGCGGGCGGAGCCTCGCCCTCGAGCGGGAACCATCCCTTATACCTCGGAAGTCCTTCGAGCGAGCGCGCCGCGAGGTCGTTCCTCTCGTATATGCCGGAGATGTTATGCCCGTCCGCGCGGAGCGTCCGCACGATGAGCGGGAAAACGACGCTTTTCAGCCGCTCCATGCCGACCGACGCGGTCTCTGCGACAAGTATGTCCTCAAACTTGTCCACCGTGAGGCCGGGAAACCCGTCCGACTCGCCGAATATGACGCGACAGCACCCGAGGTCGTCCGGCATGACCGCCTTGCGGTACTCCCACGCGTAGCGGACGCGGCGCTGCCAGAACGCCTCGTCAAAGCGGTCGTTTGCGTTGCGGGATATGAGCCGCAGGCGTATCTTGCTCTCGCGGCTGACAAATCCGGTGCCGATATAGCGTCCCTTCTCGCTCACGGCGTCCGCAAGACAGCCGTTTTCGTACTCCTCCGGCTCGCTCACTACGTCCGAGGCGTAGAGCCACGGATGCCCGGTCTGAGCCCAGCGCACGCCTTTCTGCGATATTACAAATCTCGGGTAGCCTCTCTCCGCCTTCATGTTCCCCTCCGAATTTACATACGGTGCATGCGGCTATTGTACCATACCGGCGCGGTATTTTCAATATCCGCGCAAAAAGAGCCTCCTGCGGTAAACCGTCCGCCGGAGGTTCGCGCCGCTTTTCGTCAAATCGCAGGTCAATATGCAGAAAATCGGCTGAGACCGCAGGAATATTTGTCCCAATATGTTGCCGCCGCGCCTTTTTTGTGTTACTATTCTATTGACAGGAAAAACCTCACAAAAAGGAGCTTATATATGGAGTACAAAATGAAAATCGCGGGGCTGGAGCGCAGTCTGCCCCTCTGCCCCATCTCGGACGAGCTGAATATCGGCGCGTTCATAATTTTCGGCGACGTCGAGCTGACCGTCGCCGCCTCCGCCGAGCTGCTGAAGCTCGCGCCGGAGCACGACATACTGATAACCGCCGAGTCAAAGGGCATACCGCTCGTCTACGAGATGGCGCGTCAGGCGGGCGAGGGCTACATCATCGCGCGCAAAGCTGCTAAGCTCTATATGCGCGACCCGTTCTCGGTGCACGTCAAGTCGATAACCACCGCCGGCGTCCAGACTCTCTACCTCGACGGCAACGACAAGGCGCGCATGGAGGGCAAGCGCGTCATCATCGTCGACGACGTAATCTCGACCGGCGAATCCCTCCGCGCCCTCGAGGAGCTTGTGACGCAGGCGGGCGGAAACATCGTCGCGCGGATGGCGATACTCGCTGAGGGCGAGGCGGCGGAGCGCAGGGACATCACCTACCTCGAGCGCCTGCCGCTCTTCGACAAAGACGGCCACCCCCTCGACTGAGTTCCGTATTCCCGTCTCCAGCCGTGTAAAGCATTTAACTTTCCATTGATTCAAAACGTCTTCACTGCTGTAAAGCACCTCTGTATAAAGTGGTTAAGGATACAAAATCCAGTATTTAATCAATCTTGCCGATAAAACGATAAAAAATCTCAATCTCCTGTTCCTGCTC